>JAXDJQ010000198.1:0-3069 GCA_034667565.1 Actinomycetota bacterium | reverse complement strand
CTCGGTGCAGCCGCTCGGATCGCCGTGGAGAAAGGGCGCCACAGACTGACCGAAGATCACGAGAACGCCAGAACGCTTGCCGAGGGTTTGCTCGACTTGCATGAGGATGCCGTCGACCTCGCTTCGGTCGAGACGAACATGGTCTATCTGAACCTCGAGCCCTTCAATCTGGGTGCTCCGGAGGTCGCCCAGGCCCTGAAGCAGGAGGGCGTGCTTACTCTCGGGATGCCGGGGTATTCGATGCGGCTTGTGACCCACAGGGACATCTCTGCTGAGCAGACCAAGCAGGCTCTCGAGGCCCTGCGGAAGGTGGTCGGCTAGCGGGGCTTGCCTTGGGTTTCGCCCCTGGCGAGCAGGGCAGATACATAACGTGGTCATAACCTTTTCTCTCTGCCTGCCCCGAGACGCGGCCAGCGTGCCCGTCGTTCGCAGGCTGTGCAAGAGCGCCTTGGACGACCTTGGCGTGCACGAGACGTGTGTGAGCGACATCGAGCTCGCGGTGACGGAGGCCTGCACGAACGTCCTGAAGCACGCGGACGGCACCAACGACGATTACGAGACCACCGTCGCGATAGACGACCACGACTGCACGATCCGGGTGGTCGATGCCGGTAGGGGCTTCGATGCATCGAGCCACGGGCGGCATGAGGCCGGTGGTGACGCCGAGAGTGGCCGAGGTATCCATCTGATCCGGGCCCTCGTCGACAATGTCGAGTTCATCTCCCGACCCGAAGACGGCACGGTGGTTCATCTGGAGAAGCGGCTTGTATTCACCCCGGGCTCGGTCCTTCAGCGGTTAGCCGACGCCGCCACTTAGTATCTCTACCTAGACACGGGAGCCCGGATCAACCGGGCTGAGAGGGCTCGAAGGCCGACCGTCACAACCTGCACCCGTTAGCACGGGCGAAGGGAGGAAACCATCTCCGATGTAGCCATCCTCGGCGGCGGACTTATCGGCTTGTCCATCGCGTGGCGGAGCGCGCAACGAGGCTTGCGCGTCACCGTGTTCGACGATCCCAAGGCGCGGGGAGCTTCGGAGGTGGCCGCGGGCATGCTGGCTCCGGTGACCGAGGTCCACTATGGCGAAGAGCCCCTGCTGCGACTGAACATCGAATCTGCCAAGCGGTACTCCAGCTTCGTCGGGGAGCTCGAAGCAGCTACGGGCATCGAGGTGCGCTATCGCCGGTGCGGAACTTTGATGGTGGCGCGCGATGCCGATGACCTCGCAGAGCTCGATGAGATCTTCGCCTTCCAGCAGAAGCTGGGCCTCGAGGTTGAGCACTTGCGAGGCCGCGAGGCCCGTGCTCTCGAGTCTGGTCTCGCACCCACGATCCGGGGCGGCATCCTCGCTCCGAACGATCATCAGGTCGATCCGCCACAACTGCTGGCCGCGTTACGCGCCGCGTGCGTTGCGTCCGGCGTGACGCTGCGCGACGAGAGAATCACCGGCGTGCTTATCGATGCCGACAAGGTGCGTGGTGTGCAGACGAACAGCGGTGAAGACGTGTATTGCGACCATGTCGTGCTGGCAACGGGAGCGTCGCCAACGCGCATAGGGGGTCTGCCCCTTGAAGCCATGCCCCCGGTTCGCCCCGTCAAAGGACAGTTGGTACACCTTGCGGCGCGGGGCATCTTCGGCGTAGCCGACAGGAACATCAGAGGGCTGGACGTCTACGTCGTGTCTCGAACGAATGGAAGGGTGATCGTTGGGGCGACGGTTGAAGAGATGGGCTGGGATACAGAGGTGACCGCCGGGGCGATCCACGAGTTACTTCGACGCGCGTACGAGTTGTTGCCCGGGATAACCGAGTTTAGGTTCGTGCGCGCGTTGGCAGGTCTTCGTCCCGGAACACCCGACAATGCTCCCTTTCTCGGGCCGACGAACATCGAAGGTTTGGTCGTCGCGACAGGCCATTACCGGAATGGTGTCTTGCTCACCCCGATCACGGGTGACGAGATAGCGACATTCCTCGAGAGTGGCGATACCGGCGAGTGGATCTCCGCTTTCTCCGCGGGGCGTTTCGCTACGGGAGCGGTGGCATGAACCTTGTGCTCAACGGCCACGAGGTCGAGCTGCTCGACGGGGCCTCGATCAGTGATGCAGTACAAGCCGCAGGGCACACCGGAAGCAACTTCGGGATCGCTGTGGCTTTGAATGGAGAAGTTGTTCCCCGGGGCGGATGGGGTGATCGCCGTTTGGAGGAGGGCGATCGCGTCGAGGTCCTAGTGGCGGCTCAGGGGGGTTAGGAGTGGAAGATCCCTTCCTGATCGCAGGCGAAGAGTTCTCCTCCAGGTTGATCTTGGGCACCGGGGGAGCTCGCAGCCTCGATGCTCTCGAACAAGCCCTCATCGCATCGGGGGCCGAGCTTGCCACTGTTGCCCTGCGCCGGATCGATCCCAACGCGAAAGGGTCTGTGATCGGCGTCCTTCAGCGCGTAGGCTGCCGCTTGCTGCCAAACACCGCTGGGTGCTACACCGCGAGGGAGGCTGTCACCACCGCGAAGCTCGCGCGTGATGCTTTCGAAACTTCGTGGATCAAGCTCGAGGTCATCGGCGACGACAGGACGCTGTTGCCGGATGCCGCCGGATTGCTAGAGGCGGCCGAGGAGCTCGTCGACGATTCATTCGTCGTGCTCGCGTACACGAATGACGACCCGATCCTTGCGAAACATCTCGCGGCGCTGGGATGCGCGGCCATCATGCCCCTTGGGTCACCCATCGGAAGCGGCATGGGGATACGTAACCCGTACAACCTGTCACTGATCGTTGAGCAGACGGCCGTCCCAGTGATCCTCGACGCGGGGGTAGGAACCGCGTCGGACGCTGCGATCGCGATGGAGCTTGGATGTGACGGAGTGCTGCTGGCAAGTGCAGTGACGCGGGCTCAACAACCGGCCCTGATGGCCGAGGCGATGCGGAAAGCGGTCGAAGCGGGACGGTTGGCAAGCCGTGCGGGCCGGATACCGAGACGGCTCTATGCGGAGGCCTCGAGCCCGGAAGAGGGTCTGCCCAAGCTCTAACGGTTCTGCCTCCGCGGATCCTGGGTAGGTATAGCGAGTGATCTACCTC
>JAXDJQ010000197.1:0-13148 GCA_034667565.1 Actinomycetota bacterium | reverse complement strand
TGAATTGCATCGGTGCCGTGAAACAGCGGATCGATGAGAGCGATCCGCGTAGCACTGCATGGGCGATCGATGTGAACGCTGCTTTCCCGCACCGACTGGCTCGAGTCGCCGAGCACGTGGGTGCGAGGGTTATCCAGATCGCGACGGACTGCGTCTACTCCGGCTCGCGCGGGGCGTACGTCGAGTCCGATCCTCACGATCCGCTTGATGCGTACGGTAAGAGCAAAAGCCTCGGTGAGGTCAGGTCCGAAGCATTCAGGCACCTACGCTGCTCCGTGGTTGGACCCGAGACCGGGACGGCGGTGTCCCTGCTGGGCTGGTTCCTGTCTCAGCCACCGGATTGCCAGGTGACGGGTTTCACAGATCACCGGTGGAACGGAGTCACCAGCCTTCAGTTCGCCCAGTTGTGCGATGCGATCGTCACGGAAGAGGTTCCCGACTTCGGGCTACTCCATGTCGTGCCCCGCGACGACGTCAGCAAGTGCGACCTCCTCCGCTCCTTCGCGCTCCATTTCGACCGTGGCGACATAGAGATCAAGGCGGCGCCTTCGGGACAGCCACTCGATCGCACACTCGCTACCGAGCAGGCTGAGATCAACGAGAGTCTCTGGACCTCCGCGGGCTTTCCCGTGCCTCCCTCGGTAGACGAGATGGTGGACCAACTAGCGAGTTACGTCCGCACCTGAACGTTTCCGTCCGAACCGGTATGCGAGGGCATGCTTCAAGATGGCCAGCCCGTAGCGGATGTTGCGGCCTCCGACCGAGGCTGATCCGGGTGGATAGAACGTGCTGACCGGGACCTGCACGGCGGTCACCCCCCGCTCGTGGGCCGCGACCAGGAACTCGGTGTCGTAGAGGTACCAGGTTCCAAGCGATCCGTAGGGGATCTTTGCAAGAACATCTGCTGTCAGCGCTCGGAAACCGTCGTGGAACGAGGCCAGCTGCGAGCCGTAGCAGAAGTTCTGGATCTGTGACAAGAAGATGTTCGCGAGAAAGACGAAGGTGGGCATCTCACTGTCTCTGCCCTTCTTGAAGACGCTCCAGGTCAACCGGGGACGTTCTCCATCCAAGATGCCGAGGATCCGAGAGCCGATCACCATCTCTGCAGATCCCTCGAGGATCGGAGTCAGAACAGCGTGCAATTCCTCTGGACGATGCCCACCGTCCGCGTGGAGCATGACCGCAACGTCGGCATCTCTCGCCTGGGCCTCCCGATAAAGGGTTCGCTGCGCTCCTCCATACCCTTGGTTGTGCTCGTGCTTGACGAGCGTGACGTCCTCGAGTTCCGCGACACGCGCGGCCGTGTCGTCGGAACTTCCGTCATCGACGACGATCACGTTCTTGCGGTAATCGACGGGGATCCTTCCGATCACCCCCTGGATCTGCTCGCCAACGTTGTAAGCGGGGATCAGAACGAAGATCTCAGGCATCGTCGCGTGTCGCAGCACTAAGCCAGATGAACGGCGCGAGAGCGAGTGGGAAAGCGAACGAACGGATCAGGTCTTTCGGGAAATAGACCCCCGCCGGTCCGAGGCAGAGGGTCAGCAGCGCTAGAAGGATGAACGCTGGGGCCAACGCGTTCCGCCATCTCAACGAGGGGAAGACGGAAGCGATCATCACGCCCCCGAACGCGATCAGGAGTGGTCCACTGACAGCTCCGATCTGCGATTCGTAGAACGGTCCGACGGCGGCGACCGAGGCTTCTTTGAGGCTCGTTAGCCATCCGGATAAGGGGAATCCCAGCAGGCCCTCACCTGCTTCGAAGGGAAACAGCCCGAACCGCGACCTGACGTAGACGTACCAAAGTCCGAAGACGATGAAGGCGGGCACAAGAAGGACCATGTTCCGTTTCGATATCTCGTCCTTGGTGGTCATGTACCTCCACGCTTCCCAGATGAACAGGCCTGCAGCCACGAGGATGAACGGATCCTTGATCAAGACCAGCGCGGCAAGACAAGCGGCTCCCGCCGTGTATCGCTTGTTCAACCACAGATAGAAAGTTAAGAGCATTACTGCGGTGCCCAGCGGTTCGCTGGTCAGCGCGGTGACCGAATAGATCACCCCAGGGTTGAACGCGACGGCCAACCCCCACCAGCCCGACCCACCCAATGTCCGAGCCAGGAGGGCACCTGCCCACGCCGAAGCGGCAGCACCCAGCAATGCCAGAAGAAGGAGTGCGGTGGGCACCCGAGAGGGGCTACCGAAGCTCAGAAGGCCGCCGAGCCAGCCGAACATCGGGTGGCTGTAACGCGCTGCAGGGTTATCGATCAGCTGATGGGCTTGACCCGTGGCCCATGGGTCGACCGCCATCGCGTAGAAGTAGACGCCGTCGTAGTGGGCCTCGAGATTGACGAAGGCAAAGTCGGGGTCGTCCGCGCGTGCCACCGTGGCTAGGGGCTCGTCCGCAGCCATGTGAACGAGAACGCTGGCTCTGCCTCCGGCTTCGTGGATGTGGGTGAGCACCGGGATGAGGGCCACCAGCAAGGCGACCGCAGCGCAAGCCAGCGGGATCCGGCCCCCCTGAGACGCCCGCGGTTCGATCACGTCGGCATTGTCCACGACGGACGAGGGGAGCGTAGCGGGGGCCGGGGCTCTGTTGTTTCTGTTAAATAGAGTCAACTAAAGTTAGTGTAGAGATGGAAGTGACGGCAGATTGCCGTCGTGAGTAGAGAGGTGCGTGTGAGCATGCCTGTGATGCCCCGGGCAGCCCTGGTTCTACTCGTCGCGCTCGTCTGTGGCGCCTGCGCACAAGCGAAGGCGCCCACCGAAGCGTCCGCGGCCACCGATGCGGCCATCACGGGGCTAGACGAGCGGGTCGCGACCCTTGAGACGGATCTGACCACTGCCCAGGAAGACATCGAGTCGGGTGACAAGGATCTCGATCACCTGGTGACTCGGATCGACAACCTGGCCGACAAGCTCGATCGTTCTCTGGAGCGATTGCGTGAGGCTCTCGAAGCTGTGAAGGGCGGCTCGGCGGATGCTCGCGATCAAGCCGCTGCTGCCCTCGCGAGCGCCCAGTCGGTTGCGTCGGATCTCGCGGTTCTCGAGCAACGCTACGAGTACCACCTGCGGAGATACCACGGAGGTGGCGGATGAGATTGATGCGCGATCTCGTTGGCGAGACGCTGTCGAACCGGTATCGCTTGGTGGCCCGGATCGCCGGAGGTGGCATGGGCGAGGTCTACCGAGGACAAGACCTACTGCTCGATCGCACCATTGCAGTCAAGGTCCTGCAACCGAACCTGGCGTCGGATCCCGAGCTCGTCGCGCGCTTCAAGGCCGAAGCACGCGCCGCTGCGCGATTGACGCATCCGAATGTAGTAGGGGTGTACGACTGGGGCTCGCAGGATGAGAGCACCTACTACATGGTGATGGAGTACGTCCCGGGAACGGATCTACGAGACGTGTTGGTGAACCGGGGATCGGTCGACGTATCCCAAGCGATCGAGATCGTTACCGCTGTCTGTGACGCCCTTGCTGCTGCTCATGCGGGGGGACTCGTACATCGTGACGTGAAGCCCGAGAACGTTCTGGTCTCACGCTCCGGCGCGATGAAGGTTGCCGACTTCGGTATCGCCGCCGTGACCGGTCTCGATCGCACGCAGCCGGGCGGCATGGTGTCGGGCACGCTTCGGTACCTTTCGCCCGAGCAGGCTGCAGGCGGTGACGCGAGCACGTCCTCTGACCTGTGGGCCGCAGGCGCACTCCTTTCCGAGCTTGTGACGGGGATGCCTCCACTGCAAGGCGCGGGCGCGGACCTCTTGCGCCGAAGGGCTACCGAACCCCCGATCCCGCCTTCCGCACTGTCGTCTCAGGTCCCACAGAGCGTCGACGCGATCGTGACGAAAGCCTGCGCGGTCGATCCGGCAGATCGTTACGAGACAGCCGTGGAGATGAGAGCCGCCCTCCAGCGGGCAGCGGGAGAGCTCGGCGCCCCCGCGCCACTCGATCAACTTCTCGACGAGGTGACGGGCGAGATCCGCTTGGATGACTCTGAGCCGACAGAGTTCGCTCCTCGCCGAGTCCACAGAACGCGGCCTAAGAGAAGTCGATCGATCGCGTTCGCGGTGCTTGCCGCATTGATCTTGCTCGGCGGTGCGCGCGCCGTCGCAGCATTGTTGGCACCCGAGCAGATCGAGGTTCCGAGTCTGATCGGCCTGCAGGCTCAGAAGGCGTCGATCCGCACGGAAGGGGTTGGTCTTACGGCAGAAGTCGTAGCGCGGGTTCACGATTTCTCCGCTCCCCCAGGAACGGTCCTGGCTCAGGAACCGGAGAGTGGTTTGCTAACCGAAGGCCAAGCGGTCGAGCTGACCATCTCCACCGGCCCTCCTGCACTCCCCGTCCCGACGGTCCTTGGGATGACCCTCGACGTTGCAACTGTCCGGCTGCGAACCCACCAGCTCGAGGTGGGCCAAGTCACTCAGCGTTTCGACGAAGCCGTGGAAGGAACCGTCGTCGCCCAGGAGCCGCCCGACGGGAAGCTTCGGTGGGGGGAGAAGGTGGATCTCGTCATCAGCAAAGGCCCCCAGTCGATCGGCATCCCGGATGTGGTGGGCATGTTGGTTGCTGAGGCCAAGCAGACGCTTCTTCAAGCCGGATTCAAAGTGACGGTTACAGACGTCTATTCGGACAAGTTCGCCGAGGGCAAGGTGGTTGGCACGATCCCCGCCGTAGGAGCTGAGGCACCCGAGGGATCCACGATCGAGATCCAGAAGTCGGTCGGTCCCGAGTTCAGGAAGCTGATCATGCCGGACGTGCGCAACATGAGTGTGGCCGCTGCCAAGGACGAACTCTTGGGGATGGGTCTGCGCGTGACCGTTCAAGAGGTCACGGGAGATTGTGGTGATTCCGGTTCCGTCGTCGATACCGATCCTCTCCCGGGTACGCCGATCCGAGAGAACGACCGTGTCGCGCTATTCGTCGTCTGTTAAGACCTTCCACGACTTCATCGTCTCGAAGAAGCGGGGCGTGCAGTCCAGATGAGCAACCTCTTTGAGCGGGACCCATCGAACATCCTTTGCGTCGGTTCCCGGTGTGGGTGAAGGTTCCCCGACAAGAGTGGCGTGGTAATCCAAGATGACGTAGTGCAGCTCCTTGCCTGGTACCTCGAGTATCCCCACTAGCTCACCGGCTTCAACACGTAGGCCCGTCTCCTCGAGGACCTCCCGGCTCAACGCGTCGGAAAGGTATTCACCGTGCTCTACGCGGCCCCCCGGAAGCGACCAGAGACCTTTGCCGGGGTCGTTGGCGCGTTGCACCATCAAGAGCTTGTCATCTTCGATCACGATCGCGCCGACTGCTATCTGAGGTTGTGCCACGCCCGTAGGCTACGCCGGTGTCTACGCGCTTCGATCTAGATAACAGTGACAAGGCGTGGGTTCCGTGGGTGATCCTCTGTATCGGCGTGCTGGCCGCATCGGTGTCCGCGATCCTCATCCGTTATGCCGAAGACGCATCCGGGATCGCGTTGTCCTTCTGGCGTTCGGCCGCCGGATCCTTGTTGCTGCTTCCTTTCGCCGTCCCCGGGCTCAAGCGGATGGAGCGGCGCGACTTTCTGCTGCCCATCATCGCGGGGGTTTGCCTTGCCGCTCACTTCGCAACCTGGATCACCTCGGTCAACCTGACATCGATCGCGTCTTCGGTATTGCTCGTCTGTACGACGCCCATCTTCGTTGCGATCGCCGCTCGGTACATCTTCAGCGAGCGCCTGGGGGCCTTGGGGTGGACCGGGATCGGACTCGCTCTTCTGGGGTCTGCGTTGATCGCGGGGTTCGATTTCGGAGGTTCTAAGGTCGAAGGCAACGTACTGGCACTGATCGGGGCGATCACGGTGTCGGGATACAGCTTGGCGGGACGCGTCTCGCGTCAACGGCTCGGCATCCTCGAGTATGCGTGTGTCACGTACGGCGCTTCGGCCGTCGCGTTGCTCCTCATTGCTGTTCCCATGAGGGTTCAGCTGACCGGATACTCGAGCCAAACATGGTGGGCGATCGCAGGTTTGATCGTTGGTCCGCAAATACTGGGCCACACGTTCATCAATTTCGCACTGCGAGCCATCGATGCGACGCGCGTGTCCGTCGTAGTGATGGGCGAGCCGGTGATAGCCACGATCCTTGCCTACTTCTTGTTCCAAGAGACGCCTACGTGGCTCGCATACCCGGGTGGTGTAGCGATCCTGGTCGGCATCTATCTCGTCAGCACGGTTCAGGACGAGCCGGCCGTCATCAGCGAATGATCCTCAAACATGCACGCGGTGAACTCGAGCTCGATCACTGCGTAGTGATGGGGATCCTGAATAGGACGCCGGATTCGTTCTACGACGGTGGCCGCATGGATCTTTCGGCTTCCATCGATCACGCGCAGAAGATGATCGAGGAGGGCGCCGAGATCATCGATATCGGTGGGGTGAAGGCGGGGCCGGGCGAGGACGTCTCGGTCGAGGAGGAATCGAAGCGACTGATCCCCCTAGTCGAGGAACTAAGCGATGCCGGAGCGGTCCTTTCGGTCGAGACGGCTCATCCTTCGGTAGCTAGGGCTGCGCTCGAGGCGGGGGCCGCGATCGTCAACGACGTGTCGGGGTTGGCCGATCCAGGCCTGGTCGACGCATGTGCAGAGGCGGGGGCCGCCATCGTCTTGATGCACAATGGTGGCCAGATCCGCGGCCGCCCTCGTTCACCGGGCTACGAGGACATCGTTGCGGCGGTCTTAGCGGAATGGACCCGTCTGGCCGCGATCGCCAAAGAGCGCGGTCTGAGGGACCAGCAGATCATCGTGGATGCGGGTCTCGATTTCGGCAAGAACACGTTCCACTCTTTGGAGCTGATGCGGCGGTTGGACGAGCAAACTGCGGCGGGTTGGCCTTTGCTCGTTGCTCCATCACGCAAGGACGTGGTCGGCGAGACTCTGGGCCTGCCGTTGGAGGAACGGTTGGAGGGCAGCCTCGCCCTGGTCGCTCTGAGCGTCCTCGGGGGAGCGTCGATCGTCCGCGTGCATGACGTGCAAGCCGCGTCGAGGACCGTCCGGATGGTCGAAGGGGTCATGGGAAAGAGGAAGCCGGAGGCGCCCATCCGAGGTCTCTGGGACTGAATCCGACCAAACCGTGGCCAGGAGTTGATAGCTTTCCGGCATGGCAAAGACAGTTCTGATCGTCGAAGACGAAGAGGCAGTCCGGGAGCTCGAGAAGTTCATCCTCGAGCAGCAGGGCTACGACGTCATGGAGGCTCGGGACGGGCTCGAGGGTTTGACCAAAGCTGAGTTCCGCAAACCGGACGTCATCCTTCTGGACCTCATGATGCCGGACGTCTCCGGCGGTCGCATGTTCGATGAGATGAAGAGGAATCCGGCTACCGAGGGTGTGCCCATCATCGTCGTCACTGGCAAGCCCGACGCCCACGACATCTTCGATGACCAGATCGGGCCCGACGACGTGATCATGAAACCGTTCGAGGCCGACACCTTGCTCGAACGCATCCGGCACCACGTAGGGGATCCTGAATAGTACTTTCCATCTCATCGTGACCTGGGACGCGTACTGGATCATCGTCGCGACCATCGCCGGGTTGATCTTCGGAAGCTTCGCCACCGTCGTCGCCTACCGCGTACCGCGCAGGGAGACGATCGTCACAGGACGTAGCAAGTGTCCATCGTGCGGCGCGCAGATCGCCTGGTACGACAACATCCCCATCGTCGGCTACCTCCTCTTGCGAGGGAAGTGCCGCAACTGTGGAGTGCACATCGCCGCGCGCTATCTATGGATCGAGCTCACAACGGGTATCTCGTGGGCGCTGCTGGTGTGGCGTTTCGGTCTTTCATTCGAGGTCGCCATCTACGCGGCATTCTTCTGGGTGCTTGTTGTATTGACCGCGATCGATCTCGAACACAATTTGCTGCCCAACAGGATCGTGTACCCAACCTTCGTCGTCGGCTGGATCGCGCTGGTCGCGCATGCCTTGATCGATGGTGACCCAGCTTCTCTGGTCGGAGCCGCGGTCGGAGCACTCACCTTCGGAGGGTTCTTGTTCACCGTCGCGTTCATCGCACCGGCGGGCATGGGCGGTGGTGATGTGAAGCTCGGGTTCGTCCTCGGGACCTTCCTCGGCTACGCCGGCGGAGCGAGTCTCACCCTCGTTGGGATGTTCCTATCGTTCCTTCTCGGTGGTGTGATCGGTATCGCGCTGTTGATGCGCGGTGAGGGCAGGAAGGCACAGGTCCCGTTCGGCCCCTTCCTGGCAGCCGGAACCGTTCTTGCGGTGCTGTGGGGCCACTCGATCCTGGACTGGTACCTGGGTTAAAGCACCGGCAGGTGGATCGGAGCGTTGAGGAAGACTTCCTGGGCGAGCAGCGCTAGGTCCGGATCGAACTGTTTCCCGGCGTGGAGAACGACCTCGCTGACTGCTTCCTCGAATGTCACCGGCATCCGGTAGGGGCGGATCGAAGTCATCGCGTCGATCGAGTCGGCGATAGAGAAGAGGCGGGCGGCGCCCGGGATCTCTTCTCCCTTGAGCTTGTCGGGGTACCCGTCGCCATCCCAACGTTCGTGGTGGTGACGGATCACGTTGCGTACGCACTCGGGGAAACCCAAAGGCGCAACGATGCGTTCGCCGAGGATGGGGTGCGTATTGAGAACCCGACGTTCGGTATCCGACAGCGAGTCTGGCTTGTTGAGGATGGACTCGGGGATCCCGATCTTGCCGACGTCGTGCAGGAGGAATCCGGCTTCGAGTGCCTCGCTTGGCATCGCGTCCTCGAGCAGCGCTGAATGCGCGAGACGGATAGCTAGGTGAGTGACTCGCTCCGCATGGCCGCCGGTATACGTGTCCTTGAGCTCGAGTGCGGAAGCTAGTGCTCGGGCCGCGCTCATCATGCTGCCGTTCGCCTGGGCATCTTCGGCCCCGTGTAGAACGGATGCCGCCGGAGCGTCGTAGAAAGCGCCCCCTTCTGCGACCTGAGTGATCGCCATCGCCAGTCGGTCGGGAGTCGAGCCTCGCACGATGTAGGCGCCGATGCCCATCCCAAGCGCTTCGGCGGCGGTCCGTTGATCGGCTCCGCTTGCGATGACGACCGTGCGGCGTTCGAGCCCCGCTTGGCGAACGAGGCGAAGAGGTGCACAGGGGTCGGAGTCGGCATGGTTCGTGACGACGCACACCACATCGATGTTCCGTGCGGTCGCGGCTAGGTCCCCGAGACTCACGTCCTTCGGGACGACTATCTGTGACGATCTAGATCCGAGCGCGGACGAAAGGCCAACCCAGAGGGCAGCATCTCCGCCGAGCAGGAGGATCCGGATCTGCCGCGCCATCAGACGGTCGTCATCCCGAGGCGCTCCATCTCGGTTGCACGCTCGAGCATCGACCTGCGCCGCTTATCTCTCTCGTCCGGTGACAGGTCGATGAGCTCTTGGATGATGCCCGCTACGGCCGCGGGGGAGAAAGGTTTCGTGAGATGTGCATGAGCACCGATCTCCATGCCCTCGATCGCTCGAGCCGGCGTGCTCGTAGCAGAGAGGACGACAACTACGAGATCGTTCAGACGGCTCTCATCCCGGAGTTGCCTCAGGGCGGTCATCCCGTCGGTTTGGGGCATCGCTAGATCGAGGATGCACGCATCCCAATCACCCGACGCCAGCTGGTCGAGCGCCTCCTGGCCGTTCGCAGCTTCACCTGTCTCCATGCCGGCGAGAGTGAGGTTCAGTCCGACGATCGTGCGGATATCGGGGTCGTCATCGACCACGAGAACCTTCGCGGGATCGTTTGTCATGCGTCCACCTTCTGTTCATCGAGCGAGATCTTCTCGAGGCGATTCACAAGCTCCCGGAAGTTGGAGCGAGCGAACTCTGCGAGGCGCAGCTCCGGATCGACATGGAGCTTGCGGCGGATGCGCGCTTTGTGACTGCGGACGGTGCCGGGCCTGATCCCCATCCGTCGTGCGATGTCTTGCTCGGTCCTGCGGTTTGCAAGATGAGCAAGGACGTCCCATTCACGATCCGTTAGGTCTTCCGACAGCGCGATCGGATTGATCCCTCGCTTGCGGGGGTCGTCCGCGCGCCAGGACCTGTTGCCTCCGGACTCCTTCGCTTTGAAAAGAGCGATCTCGGCTTTTGCGACGAGGTCCTCGGACTTTCGCCCACTCGAGTATTCGGCCGTGCCGATGGACACCGATACCGAGACGCCATCACACATCACTTTCGAGACGGCCTGATGACACCGCTCGGCTGCGAGATACGACGTCGCGATGTCGGTGTCGGGCAGAACGGCAGCGAACTCGTCGGCTCCATAGCGGAAGAGACCATCGGCCCGCCGGAACACTCCACGCAGCATGAAAGCGACCTCTTGGAGGACGTCGTCCCCGAGTTCTTTGCCCAGCTTGTTGTTGATCTCGCCCATACCGTCGACATCGACCAACAGGACGGAGAGCGGTGCATTGCTTCGCTCGGAGCGCGAGACCTCTTGGGTGATGCGCTCGTCGAACTCGGCTCGCCCCGGCAATCCGGTTTCGCGGTCCGAGACGACCCTCGATTCGAGCTCCTGATGGCGAGCCCGCGTCCTTGCTGCTGCCCCCACCCTTGCAACGAGCTCGCGCGACTCGGCCGGCTTCGCGATGTAGTCCACGGCCCCACCCTCGAGCCCCTTGACCTTCTGATCTGGCTCCGAGAGGGCCGAGAGGAAGATGACGGGGATGTCTTTGGTCGTATCCGACGCCGATAGTTCCTGGAGCACCTGGGCTCCGTTCATCCCCGGCATCATCATGTCGAGGAGGATCACGTCAGGCTTCTCCGACTCTGCCATCACAACGCATCGTTTGCCGGTCTCTGCTTGGATCACATCGAAACCTTCACCGAGTTGTAGTTGCGCTAGAGATCTGAGGTCCTCATCGTCATCCACGACGAGAACGAGAGGCCGTGTACGGCTGGTGTTCTGTTCCATGCTGTGCCCCTTCATTCGAGACCCGCGACGTACTTGGTAGTACTTGGTTGACGATGGCATGTGCCCCAGCGCGGGGGAATGAACCGAATGGGCTATTTCAGCTAGTCACCGATGACTAGCAACCCCCTAGATGGCGGTGCGGCTTACGATGTCGGGATGGATGAGAGCGGTTACCCCGAAGAAGAAGCCCCACTAGGCGACGACGAGCGCGAAGCCTTACAGA
Source organism: Actinomycetota bacterium (assembly GCA_034667565.1). GTDB lineage: Bacteria > Actinomycetota > CADDZG01 > CADDZG01 > WHSQ01 > JAXDJJ01. Next base: position 2,000 of record JAXDJQ010000197.1, on the reverse strand, counting down.
ACGATCTGGTCGACGTAGAGAGCCTTAAAGCGCTGCTGGCGCCCAGGGGTATCAAAGGGGCGGTCTTCTACTGCCCCGACTGCGATGAGGACCACTACCTCGGGTGGGATCTTCTTGCGGGAAACCTCAAAGAGCTTCTCGAGGAAGGTGAATCGCCGATGCACGAGCCGGCCTTCGACCCGGATCCCAGTGAGTACGTGTCATGGGACTACGCGCGGGGACTGCTCGATGGGTATGAGAACTTCTCTGATGAAGCGCTCGGCGAGGTTGCCGACCAGCTTTCGGTGGAGCTCACGTCTCGAGGCTGGCCGGGAGCCGACATCAAGTCGTTGCTCGTCCGCCTCGACCTCCCCACCGCGGTTGAGGAAGGTCAGGAGCCGCAGGGTTGATGCCCCGCGTCCTCGCTTTCGCCAACCAGAAGGGTGGGGTAGCGAAGACGACAACCACTCTGTCGATCGGGGCGGCTCTTGCAGAACGAGGCCGTCGGGTCCTTGCCATCGACATGGATCCGCAGGGTGCACTGACATACTCGCTCGGGATCGACCCGGACACGATCGAGGAGACGGTTAACGACGTTCTCGTTCGTCGCCTCCCCGTGGAGAAGGTCGTGATCAGCAAGGAATTCGATCTCGTCCCCGCTAACATCGATCTTGCGGGGGCCGAGGCGGTTCTTCTTGCCAAGACCGGCCGCGAGTACGCGCTGCAGCGGGCCCTGCGCGACGTCCTGCCGCTCTATGACTACATCTTGATCGATTGCCCTCCTTCGCTTGGCATCCTCACGATCAACTCTCTTACTGCTGCACACGGGGTCGTCATCCCGCTCCAATGCGAAGCCCTTTCACACCGAGGTGTGGGTCAGCTCATCGAGACCGTGCGCGACATCCGTCATTTCACGAACCCCGATCTGGAGTTCGTCGGCGTTATCCCAACGATGTATGACGGGCGCTCCAGGCATGCCCGCGAGGTTCTGGAGGATGTCGGTAACCGCTACGACCTGCCCGTGCTAGTTCCCGCGGTCCGCAAGTCGATCCGGTTCGCCGAAGCCACTCAGGCAGGGAAGTCGATCCTGGCCTACGCACCCTCCCATCCCGGGGCGGAGGCATATCGAGCCCTGGCCCGGGTACTGGAAGGCGAGGAACCGGTCGAACCACCAACCACGGAGGGATCGTCATGACGGGACCGGGTGCGTCTGCGCCGGGCAAGTACGCGCTTTACAGCGCTAGCGAGAAGAAGTCCTTCGCGTGCACCGTCGAGTGCTCGGCATGCCGGGAGGAGACCCGTGTCTCTTACGTCGAACTGGCCGCTCTCATGTTTCCACTCCACTTCCACCTTCCACTCGTGAAGTACCACCACTCTTGGTTCCGCTGCCCTTCGTGCGGCAAACGCACGTGGCTGCGGATCCATATCGACAGGTAGTCTCCGGGCACTAAGGGGCACAAGGGAGGGTCCAACCATGGCACGTAAGTCGAAGACGGCGAAGCAGGTGGCCGAGGCTCGCAAGCAGATCCGTGGCGTCACCAAGGAGTTGGGGAAGGCCGGCCGCAAGGCCGCCGACACAGCTCGCAAGACGGCCAAGGATGTAGCGAAGACTCGGGACGCGAAACAGGCGAAGAAGCAGTTGAAGGTTGCTACGGGGGCTGCCAAGGTCGCCGTGGGCGCCGCTACTGCGCTGGCCAAGACGGCTCTCGACGCCGGCAAGAAATCGGCCAAGGGGCTCGGTAAGTCCAAAGAGGTCAAGAACGTGAAGAAGAGCGCTGGCAAGGCCGCGACCGCGACCCGGAAGGCGGCCAAGTCCACGGCGAAGACGGCTCGAAAGTCGGGGACCCAAGCGGTCAAGCAGGCGCGCACTTCTAGCGCGGCGGCCGCCAAGAAGGCCCAGAAGCGTGGCGCCTCTACGGCCAAGACGGTTCAGAAGAAGGCTTCCTCGGCGAAGAAGTCTGTCTCGCGTTAATCCTTATCTGGCGCTCTTTTAGGCCGACAATCTAGGTATGGAAACACCG
>JAXDJQ010000196.1:0-5049 GCA_034667565.1 Actinomycetota bacterium | reverse complement strand
CGTTTTATCGATGATCGGGCGGTATCTCGATGGTGTGGTTCCAGAACCGCCGGCGCCCGAGGAGGGCACGGACTCCGAGGACGCGCTCGTTGCCGTGCAGAAGGAAGCGTTCGACGGCATGGTTATGGGCATCGATGGCGTCGCGCCGCATGAAGCCCTGAGGTCGTGCTGGAAGTTCGTCCGCAAGGCGAATGCCTACGTGGAAGAGATCACTCCGTGGGCGCTGGCGAAGGATCCAGACCAGAAGAGACGCTTAGAAGTCGTCCTTTACATGCTTGCGGATTCATTACGACTGTTGTCATTGATGACGTGTTCGATCATGCCGAACACCGCGCAGCAACTCTGGGAGCGTCTGGGCCTCGAAGGCGACGTCGCGGACCGGAGATTCGATACCGACAACAAGTGGTTGCTCTTACCGGCGGCACGCAAGGTCACGCAGGGCGAACCCCTCTTCCCGCGCGTCGAAGAAGAGAAAACCGCGTAGCGAGCATGTGGTTCGACTCCCACTGCCACCTCCACATATGCGAGGAGGACAGGCCCGTGCGCGAGGTCATCGACGAAGCCAGGGCAGCAGGTGTCACTCAGATGCTTACGGTCGGGTTCGACGAGACTTCCAACCCGCGTGCGGTCGAGCTTGCGCGAGAGGACGGGGTCTACGCATCCGTCGGCATCCATCCGAACTCGGCAACCGGTTGGACGGATGGATCTGCTGCGTCCTTCGAACCGTTCTTAAGAGAACCCGATGTGGTCGCAGTTGGGGAGACCGGATTGGACTTCTATCGGGATTGGGCGCCGAAGGCGGACCAGGAGCGCGCCTTCATCGCGCACATCGGGTTGGCAAAGACGTACGACAAGGCACTCGTCATCCACACACGCGACTCGCTCCCGGCGACCCTTGATGTGCTCGAACGGGAAGGCCCTCCCGCGCGCTTCGTCATGCATTGCTGGTCCGGTACCCCCGAGGATCTCGAGCGGACCTCGGCGATGGATGGATACGCCTCGTTCGCGGGGAATGTGAGCTTCAAGAGCGCACAGGCATTGCGGGATGTCGTAGGTCTCGTTCCCGAAGACCGCTTGCTCGTAGAGACAGACTCGCCGTATCTCACACCAGTGCCCCACCGCGGGAAGCCCAACTCTCCGGCGAAGGTGGTGCACGTGGGGGAGGCGATCGCAGATTGCCTAGGCCGGTCTCCGGATGATGTCGCCCGTCTGACGACGACCAACGCTCGTCGCTTCTTCGCGTTGTCGTGAGCTCTCTCGAGCTCCTCGGAGCCCGTCGCCTGCGCGAGCTCTTGACCGAGCACGGTGCGAACCCGAAGCGATCGCTGGGACAGAACTTCGTGATCGATCCCAACACGATCAGGAAGGTCGTCGACCTCAGCGGGGTCACGGGTTCCGACCGCGTCTTGGAGATCGGTGCGGGATGCGGTTCCCTAACCCTTGGTCTCGCTGCGGTGTGCGAGCACGTTCTTGCCGTCGAGATCGACGATCACTTGGTCGAGTTGTTGCGCGCGACCCTTGGCGATGTAGCGAATGTTGAAGTGACCCACGCCGACGCGCTTTCGATGCCACTGGCAGATGTCGATGCGAACGTACTCGTCGGGAACCTCCCCTATAACATCGCGACCCATCTCCTCCTGCGCGCGCTGGAAGAAGCTCCGCAGGTCTCCCAGATCACCGTGATGACTCAGAAAGAGGTCGGTGAGCGTTTGGCCGCGGGTGCGGGTGCGAAGTCGTATGGGCAGACGAGCGTGATGGTTCGTTACTTCGGGCGTGCGGAGGTCGTATCGCAGATCTCGCGGCGTGCGTTCTGGCCCGTGCCGAACGTTGACTCGGTCGTCGTTCAGGTCACCCGGGAGCAGGTGCCGGACGTAGATCGCGAGTCATTGTTCAAGGTCGTGAAGGCTGCGTTCTCCCAACGGAGGAAGCAATTGCGCAACACGCTCGGCCCCCTCGGTGGAACCCCCCAAGCCACTGAAGCTGCGCTCGATGAAGCAGGTGTGTCGCCGCAGGCGCGTGCCGAAGAGCTCGATCTCGCCGACTTCGTCAGGATCACGAAGGCGATCGCGTGAGTATCGACACGATCGTGCGATTGCGGACCCACGCCAAGGTCAACCTGTTCTTACGCGTCCTTGGGTTGCGCCGGGATGGATTCCACGAGGTCGAAACGATCCTGCACGGGGTGAGCCTCTTCGACGAGATGGAACTTGTCGTTGCAGAGTCCGGTCTCGACGTGGCGATGGAGCTCGGCGATGGCATCCGCGGAGTGCTTCCCTCGGACACGGAGAACCTTGTTCATCGCGCGGCCATGTTGCTGCTCGAGGTTGCTGAGAAGCCGCGCGGTGCGCGGATCCGGGTCAAGAAGAACATCCCGATCGCAGCCGGCCTTGGTGGAGGCAGCGCCGATGCGGCAGGCGCTCTCGTCACGCTTGCGGAGATGTGGGATCTCGACATCGACAAGGAGCAACTTCTGTCGCTCGCGGAGAAACTGGGAAGCGATGTGCCCTACTGCGTGGACGGCGGGACGACCCTTGCAACCGCGCGCGGCGAGCAACTGACCCCGTTGCCGAATATCAAGCCGATGTGGTTCGTTCTCGGGGTTACGGATCGGCCCGTGCTGACGAGGGAGGTCTACGAGAGGTGGGACTCGTTGGGCGCTCGCGACGAGTTCACGGCCGCGACCATGACGATGGCACTGGGTGCGGGTGATGCGGCCGAGGTTGCTGCTCTCCTGCACAACGACCTCGAAGGCCCCGCATTCGAGCTAAGGCCCGAGCTGGGGAGCAAGAAGCAGGCACTGATCGACGCCGGCGCGTTGGGGGCGTCGATGTCGGGATCGGGGCCCACGATGTTCGCGATCGCTCTCACCGAGAGCCATGCACGTGAAGTTGCAAGCAAGGTCGAAGATGTCTTCGACGGCGTGAAGGTGGTTCGCTCGCACAGCGACTGCATCCAGCGGCTCGACTGAGCTGTACCGGGGCTCTTTAGTATGGGCCCCGGATGCCCCGTGGGGTAAGTGGCAGCCCGTGGGTTTTTGGTTCCCAAAGTCCAAGTTCGAGTCTTGGCGGGGCAGCGTCTGCATCAGAGAGGAGGACGATGGCACCGCATCCGCACTTCGCAGCCATCGTCCTCGCAGCCGGCGACGGCAAGCGACTCAGATCCGCTCGTCCCAAGGTCCTGCATAGGGTCGGGGGCAGATCCCTCCTCGGTCACGTGCTCGAGGCACTGCGGCCGCTGGCTCTCGGTCAGACGGTCGTGGTCGCATCCAAGAGACGAGACGAGATAGAGGCAGCCGTGGCGGACGAGGGCCACAGCAACATCACGTTCGTGGTTCAGGACCCGCCTCGCGGCACGGGGGATGCCGCCAAGATCGCCCTCGCGGCACTCGACCAGCAGATCACCAAGGTGATCGTTCTTTCTGGCGACACTCCCTTGCTCCGGGCGGCAACCCTTGCGTCGATGGTGGAACGACAGGAGACGACGGGGGCATCGGCGACGCTTCTGACCGCGCGGGTCGACGATCCAACGGGCTACGGCCGCGTTGTGCGCGCTCCGGATGGACGGATCGAGCGGATCGTCGAGCACAAAGACGCATCCCCCGACGAACTTGTGATCGACGAGATCAATACCGGCGCTTACGTGTTCGATCGTGACGCACTGAGCACCGTTCTTCCGAAGCTGGGGTCCGACAATGCCCAGCAGGAGTACTACCTGACGGACACCTTGTCGCTGCTGCTCGACGAAGGTCATAGCGTGTCAAGCTTCGAGACGGTCGATGGAGAAGGCGAGGGAGTGAACTCGAGAGCCCAGCTCGCACAGGCAGGCGAAGAGATGCGCCGTCGGACCTGTGAGCATTGGATGGATCAGGGCGTCACGATCGTGGACCCCTCGTCCACCTTCATAGACAGCACCGTCACGATCGCAGCTGACGCTGTGATCCTTCCGTTCACCTTCCTCGAAGGTGAGACGAAGATCGGACCAGGAGCAGAGGTGGGTCCGCAAGTGAGGATCATCGATTCGACGATCGACGAAGGCGCCGTCGTCACCTTTGCAGTGGTGCGTGGATCGCAGATCGGTCCCAACGCCACGGTTGGACCATTCGCCTCGTTGAGGCCCGGGACGGTCCTCGAGAGGGGTGCTCGGGCCGGGACGTTCGTCGAGACGAAGAAGACCCGGATCGGGAAGAACTCCAAGGCGAATCACCTTGCCTATCTGGGCGACGCCACCATCGGTGCCGGAGTCAATGTCGGAGCGGGAACCATCACATGCAACTGGGATGGGACGGAGAAGCACGAGACCGTTATCGACGACGACGCCTACATCGGATCGGACACGATGTTGGTCGCACCCGTCCATATCGGGAAGCGCGCAGCGACCGGGGCCGGCTCCGTCGTCAAGGGCGATGTCCCCGACGATGCTCTCGCAGTGGGTGTTCCCGCCCGCATCATCGAGGGCCAAGGGGACAAGATGGACAAGGCACCTGACAAACAGCCTCCGGACCCGCGAGGATAGGGACGTGCAACTTCCCACCCACAAGCGCCTGATGATCTTTTCCGGCACGGCCAACCGGCCGCTGGCGGAAGAGGTGTGCGAACACCTCGGGATGCGTCTGTCCGAGGTCGAGATCGCAACGTTCGCAAACTCCGAGAGCTACGCGCGCTTCTCGGACTCGGTCCGTGGCTGTGATGCCTTCGTGATCCAGAGCGTCTGCGACCCGGTGGATCACCATCTGATGCAGCACCTGATCATGATCGACGCCTTGAAACGGGCCTCCGCGAAGCGCATCACTGCGGTGGCCCCGCTCTATCCCTACTCGCGGCAGGATCGCAAGGCGCGCGGTCGTGAGCCCATCACCGCGAAGCTGGTTGCAGACATGTACGAAGCCGCGGGTGTCGACCGCGTCATCTCCGTCGACCTTCACACGGGTCAGATCCAGGGCTTCTTCGACTCACCGTTCGATCACCTGACCGCGACGCGAATGCTCGCCGACCATTTCGCACAGAACGTTCTCGAAGATGACTGCGCGATCGTGTCGCCCGACGCTGGTGG
>JAXDJQ010000195.1:0-3949 GCA_034667565.1 Actinomycetota bacterium | reverse complement strand
ATCCAGGCGCGCGAGGTGCTTGCATTGCGTGAGCGGATGGCCGAGATCCTTGCTCACCACACCGGAAAACCGAAGAAGCAGGTGATGGAGGACATCGATCGAGACCGCTTCATGACCGCCGAAGACGGAAAGGCCTACGGTATTATCGACGAGGTCATCTCGAGCCGTGAAGTAGCGGAGAAGGATGGCGGTGCATTGCTGGCAGGCGAGCCGGGTCGTCTAGTCAGAGAAGAGGCTGAAGCTTCTCCAGCCGAGAAGCCGGAAGCCTAGGGGGGAGTACGGGTGCCGAAGTTCGGTGATGGCGGCGACCTGCTGAAGTGTTCTTTCTGTGGGAAATCGCAGAAACAGGTCAAGAAGCTCATCGCGGGCCCAGGCGTCTACATCTGTGACGAGTGCATCGACCTCTGCAACGAGATCATCGAGGAAGAGCTCGCCGAAACCCCCGAGCTCAAGCTCGAAGAACTTCCCAAGCCGAGAGAGATCTACGAGTTCCTCAACGACTACATCGTCGGGCAGGAACAAGCCAAGAAGGTCCTCTCGGTAGCGGTCTACAACCACTACAAGCGCATCCAGGTTGGCACGACAACCGATGGCGAAGTCGAGCTAGCGAAGTCCAACATCGTGCTGCTCGGCCCGACTGGTTGTGGCAAGACTCTCCTGGCGCAGACCCTTGCACGGATGTTGAACGTGCCCTTCGCGATCGCCGATGCGACAGCTCTTACGGAAGCGGGTTACGTCGGAGAAGATGTCGAGAACATCCTTCTCAAGCTGATCCAGGCGGCGGATTACGACGTCAAGCGTGCCGAGACCGGGATCATCTACATCGACGAGGTCGACAAGATCGCACGCAAGTCGGAGAACCCGTCGATCACACGCGACGTTTCCGGCGAAGGTGTTCAGCAGGCATTGCTGAAGATCCTCGAAGGAACGACGGCGAGCGTCCCGCCCCAGGGGGGACGCAAGCATCCCCACCAAGAGTTCATCCAGATCGACACCACGAACGTCCTTTTCATATGTGGTGGCGCTTTCGCTGGCCTCGAGAAGCTGATCGAGAACCGCATCGGTCGCAAGGGGATGGGATTCGGCGCCGACGTGCGAAGGATGGAAGAGAAGGACATCGGCGAGATCCTCGAGCACGTTCTGCCGGAGGACCTCCTGCGTTACGGACTCATCCCCGAGTTCATCGGGCGTCTGCCGGTAATCACACACGTTCACAACCTCGACACTGAAGCCCTTGTTCAGATCCTGACCGAGCCCAAGAACGCATTGATACGGCAGTACAAGAAGTTCTTCGAGTTCGACGGTGTCGAGCTCGACTTCACCGAGGACGCACTCGAGGCGGTCGCGGAACAATCGATGCTGCGAGGAACGGGTGCCCGTGGGCTCAGAGCGATCCTCGAAGAGGTGCTGCTCAACGTCATGTACGACCTGCCCTCTCGCGAGGACGTCGGCAAGTGCGTCATAACCCGCGAAGTGGTCCTCGAGAAGGTCAACCCGACGCTGGTGCCGCGCACGAAAGATCGTGCCAAGGCGGTAGAGCGAGTAGAACGCCCCGACCGGGGCGAGCGTTCCGCCTAGAACCACCTTCTCCTTCGCTCAGCCCCCCTTCTAGGATGGTTTCTTCCTGCATGCCTAAGGAGACGTCATGAACCTCAAGCCCTTCATCGCATCAACGGCAGCTGCTGCGGTCCTCGCCGGGGGAGCGCTGGCTTCTGCGACCGTTGGTCTCCTATCTCCAGCCCAGGACGACGCGGTCAAGATGGTCCCAGCCGAAGCGTTCATCTACGGCAACGTCTTCCTTGACCCCTCGGTTCCCCAGAAACTCGCATTGAAGAACCTGATAGCGAAGTTCCCGAAAGCATCAACACCTGAGGAAGCGAAAGCGGCGATCGCTCGGTTGCTCGACCAGGGGTTGAAAGAGCTCGGCATGAGCTTCTCCGCCGACATCGAACCTTGGTTGGGCTCCCAGATCGCGTTCTTCATGATGTCTCCGGAGGGCGCGCCCGCAACAGGGACGGAAGCCTTGGCATCAAATGATCTTTCGACCGCATTCCTGATCGCAACCGACGATCCATCCGCGACTCAAGCTGCGCTCGAGAAAGCTCTTTCCTCTGAAACAGCGCGCTCGGATCCGACGACGCCTCAGGAGCCGACGTCTTACGGCGGGGTTGATCTGTTCGTTTCGTCCGATAGCAGTGACGCCGCAGCGGTTGTCGATGATTTCCTGGTGTTGGGGACCGAGCCCGGCGTGAAAGCCGTTATCGATTCGGGAGACAAGGGGTCGTTAGGTGACTCGGATCGTTATGCCGAGGCCGTCTCGGGATTGACCGAAGACAGACTTGCCACTCTCTACGTGGACCCATCGAAGGCCCTATCGGGGTTCCCCCCGGGGATGGTCCCGCCTGCCTTCGCCTCGATGGGTCCGGTCACCAGCATCCTGTACGCGCGCAGTGACGCGATCGTTTTCGAGTCGTCGGTTGCGCCCGGAATCAGCCCGTTGTTGGGGACGGAAGGCACCGATCTCATCGAAACGCTCCCCGGCGACACGTGGGCTGCATTCGGTATCCCTGCCTTCGGTCAGGCGCTCGAGCAAACCATCGGGCAGATCACCGGCTCCATGCCTGGGGCACCGAGCATGGAGATGATCGAGGGCCAAGTTCAGTCGGCTACAGGTCTCAGCCTCAAGGAGGATGTGCTCTCCTGGCTGGGTGACGTTGCGTTCTTCGTGAGGGGTGGCGACGTTCGCTCCATCGGCGGCGGCGTTGTCATCAAGGCGACCGATCCCGCCGCAGCGGCGAAGGCCATGACGAAGATCAAGGCGGCCCTCGAGAAGTCTGGAGCCCCGGTCGTTCCCCTCGACATGGGCAACTTCGATGGGTTCTCTATCAAAGACAGGTTCATGCCCGAGTCGATCAACTTCGTCCTGGCGGATCAGCGAGTGGTCATCGCCTACGGCGACGACACGACCTTGGCGGCGCTTGGTAGTGACCCGTCGCTGTCCGGTGATGACGATTTCGTCGCCGCGAAAGCGGGACTGGGCGATGGTTTCACGGTTGCCGGATTCGTCGATGTCGCCGGCATCGTCGAGCTCTTCGATAAGGAGGCATCGTCAGATCCGGTCTATAGGAACAACGTCAAGCCGTACCTGGATCGCATCTCCTTCGTGGTGTTTGGCTCGCATCTCCAGGATGGTCGCCTGCTGACGCGAGCTGTGATCGGGGTTCAGTGACGAAGAAGCCATCAGATCTGCCCGAGATCGAGCGACGCTGGCGGGAAGAGTGGGATCGATCGGGGATCTATCACTTCGATCCGGATCGCCCGCGTCAAGAGACGTTCGTCGTGGATACGCCCCCGCCTACGGTGAGCGGTTCCCTTCACATCGGTCATGTCTTCTCGTACACGCACACCGACCTTGTGGCTCGTTACCGTCGCATGCGCGGGGACAACATCTTCTATCCCATGGGTTGGGACGACAACGGACTGCCTACGGAGCGCAGGGTGCAGAACGTCTTCAACGTTCGGTGCGATCCGTCGCTCCCATACGACCCCACGCTCGATCTGGAATTCGGGCGAGAAGGTGGAACCCTCGTCGTCTCTCGCCGGAACTTCATCGAGCTATGCGACCGGGTCGTCACCGAGGACGAGAAGTCATTCAAGGACCTGTGGCAACGACTGGGTCTCTCGATCGACTGGTCGCAGACGTACGCAACCATCGACGAACGATCGCGTTTCGTCAGCCAACTGTCGTTCCTCAAGCTGGTCGAGAAAGGCGAGGCGGAGATCCGTGAGGCCCCAACCATGTGGGACATCGACTTCCAGTCCGCCGTCGCACAGGCCGAGGTCGAAGATCGGGAGAAAGACGGTGCCTTCTACAAGATCCGCTTCGATGTCCAGGGAGGCGACGGTGTCGTCATCGCAACGACGCGTCCCGAGCTGCTCCCGGCGTGTA
>JAXDJQ010000194.1:0-4789 GCA_034667565.1 Actinomycetota bacterium | reverse complement strand
GCAGGAAGCAGAAGAACGTAAGAAAAGGCACTCGACCGGGGATCGTCCGCCACGCGATGATGCTAGGTAACCCGATGAGACGATCCCTAAGCAGTCCGACCTATGTGCTGTTGGTTGCCGTGCTGGTCGCGGCCTTCGCAGGCGCGTTCCCGGCCCCCTCGATGGGCCAGGCTACGGCGCACTCACCCGAGGGCCAGATGCTCGTGGTGCAGTCGAACCTCCAAGAGGCATGGACGGACGAAGCGAACGACAACTCGGAGATGGACAACTACGTCTCGCGGCTTCTGGATCAGGTTCCTTACATCCCCGACGTGCTGTTGCTCCAGGAAGTCAAATTCCGCAGTGCGAGATACGTGAAGAACCTCCTTACTCAGGCGACCGGCGACACCTACGGGTTCGGTTGGAAGCCTCCACGCAGGCCGTGGACCCAGAACCCTCAGCGGCGATGGGAGAGGGACAACGGCATCCTCATCAATACCGAGACGGTTCAGAAGCTAGACGACGGCGGCTGGATCGATCTGACCTACGAGCGAGCTCACGCCGCCGACAAGGGCGAGCGGGTTGAAACAACGCGTCAGTCACGGGTATCGGTCAAAGAACGCGTTGGAACGCTCGTACTCGCAGGGGCAAGCTCGCATCTGCAGTACGGGCACCTACTTCCGCAATACGACAGGGATTACCAGGTCGCGTGGACCGACAAGCTCGCCACGGTGATGGCGAACAAGTACCCAAACGCGGTGCGCGTGATCACCGGCGACTTCAACAAGGACCGGTGTCAGGGAACGACCGACGTGAACAACTGTGACGAGGCCCCGTTCTGGAACAACCTCACAACTGCTCCGTATGACTATCAGGACGCCCTGTACACCGCCTTCCGCGGGGGCAAGAAGAACGTCGGTCTCGGTGGTGTGGATTTCATATTCACGACGGGCAAGACGTTCGATGCCGGAAGCGATACCAGCTACGACAAGTCGAATAGCTCGACGTTCTATTCGGATCACCGATTCTTCTGGGCTCTGATCGGCGTCAGACCTCCCGCTTGAGCGATCCTCGACAGGAGGAGCTCGAGGGGCTGCTGGAAGACCTCTCTTACGCCATAACGTCCGCTCGAACGATGGGTCTCGCGCGGGCCGAAGATCTCCGTTCCATCGCTCGGCGGATCAGGGATATCTCGTCGAACATCGATTCCCTTGCAGGCTCGATCGTCGCTGAAAGGCTTGTAGCAGAGGACTAGGTTCCCTGCGGGGGAAGGAAACCGCGCCGCACGCCGGGAACTACTGAGTAGCCAGATCATCGAGACCGGTTGGGCTTGGGGCGCGACCGGGAGGGGGGCTCGTGTGAATACCGTCCTGCGCAAGGTCGTCGTTGTCGTCGCGTGCCTGGGTGTGATCACCTCAGGATCCGCCGTCCCTGCCTTTGCCACCCCGGTGTGTACCGATGGATACGAAGGGGGACCGCCACTCTCAACCTGCGGGGGCCGCATCTTCCCCGAATCCGAGATCACGCGTTCCTACATCCAGTACAACCCCGACCCCGCAGGATTCATCGAGTACCAGCACGGCTTGGAGTTCCTGGCCAAGACCTACCCGCGATGGATCTCGGTATTCACGCTCGACGAGTACTTCCACGACGGCCGTGCCAAGACTGCAGGCGAGGACGGCGTCCGGCCCGGAGAGGAAGGCGATAGCGAGGATGGGAAAGACATCTTCGGGATAAAGATCACCGACCACAACGTTCCGGACAAGGGCAAAGAGACGATGTTCTTCTCGTTGTCGGTGCACGGCAACGAACGAGGTGGCTTGGAAGGCGGTGTACGCACCGCGGAGGATCTCGCGATCGCGGCGACGAACGGCGGGACCATCAGCGACGGCACCGGTGAGTACGAATCGACCACCGGCAAACAACCGAAGTTCCACGAGTACGAGGTTAAGGACGTCCTTAAGAAAGAGGTCGTCTACCTCATGGACTTCAACATCGATGGATGGCAGGTCGGCGACAACTATCACGAGCCTCCGTTGCCCTACGAGCGCCAGAACGGGGCTGGAACGGACCTGAATCGCCAGATGCCCACTACCGGCTTCATCAATTCGAGTCGCAACCCCCTGCAAGAGAAGGAGATGCTCTACGGGAGTCGTTTGATGCACCAGGTTGCCGACGCGGGCCAGAACGGCAAGATGGCCTACGGCGCAGACGTGCATGGCGAGCTGACCTCGAACGCTTACGTCGACATCATGTATCCGGCGGGTGAGTTCGATTCGGTCGACCATCGCCGGCTCATGGCGATCGCGGAGCGCACCAAGTCCGTTATCGACGCCACGCTCTACGAGGGCATCATCAATCAGATCGAGGACAACTCGGGTGGCGATGCTGGCAACCCCGACCAGGATGTGCCGACCAAACCCGCGCACTGGGGAACCGTGTGGGACACCCTCGGTTACACCGACACCGGGTTCATCGGCGACTACCTCGCCACCGATCTCGGCGTCACCGGCATGGACTACGAGATCTTCCTGAACCACACGGTTCCCGACAAGGCCTGGAACGTGTATCTCCAGGAGAACCACATCAACGCGACTCGAGCGATCATCAAGACCGCGATGGCGTACGCGCTCCACGCGACCGAGGAGTTCAATCGAGCGAACGTCACGATCGACCCGCGCGGGATAGCCGGCTATCAAGTGACGGAGAAGCCCATCACCGATTCCGATCGCAATGGTGTGGGTACCCCCCCGGGTGTCAACGGCACGGGGAGGGGGGCGGATGGGAAGCGGGTCCGCCAGCGTCACTACTCCGCATCGAACCAACAGTGGTTCAAGGACACCAGTCGATTGATGCCGGACCCGTTCGTTCCGGTCAAACCCCGAACGATCGCGTTCGATAAGACGGCACTCAACGGTCTCGACACATTCGTGATCGCCGACAAGATGCGTCCCAAGACGGCGACTGGGAAGGTAGCCCCGATGGGCCGGTACCTGGACAACGTCGCTGCCTGGGTCAAGCGGGGTGGCAATCTGGTCGTCACCGATCGGGCAGTGCGGATCTTGCAGAAGATGAAGGTCGTTCCCAAGGAATCGGTCAGCAACGTCGTCGTGTATCAGCCGTACACCGACATCGTGGACTTCGAGCACCCGATGGTGCAGAGGCTCCGCCCCAACGCACGTCAGCTTGTTGAAGCACCACCGCTCGGTTACTGCATCGGTAACGCGTGCTCGCCGATGACGGTCGTCGAGCAGACGGCGTTCGAGGATGCGGGAGGCCACACCGTTGGGACGACTGGTGATGGTCAGGTTAGCGTTGGCGAGATCCCGCTTGGCAAGGGCGACATCCGGATCGTCGGTGGTGCATTGCCTATGCCAACCGAGAAGTACGACCACCGCTACGGCCTCCGCGATTACGCGATGACCTACACCGGGCTGTACATCATGGAGAACAGCCTCATTCCGCCGGGCAAGGAGCCATCCGGTGGAGGGGCGCTGTTCACTTCGGCGTTCGACATGCTGATGGCTTACGCGGGCACTTCGGAGGGGACTGCTACTCCGGCGCTTTAGTCCGGATGGTGGGCTTCTTCTCCAGGTTGCCGAGGCCGTTCCACGCGAGGTTGACCAGATGCGCGGCCACTTCACGCTTCTTGGGGTCGCCGACGTCCAACCACCACTGTCCGACCAGGGCGACCATGCCCACGAGTGCTTGCGAGTAGAGGCTCGAGAGCTTCGTATCGAACCCTCTGTCCTTGAACTCGTCGCGCAGGATGTATTCGACCTGGATGGCGATGTCGCCGATCACACTGGCGAGTGTGCCGGTCGAGCTCGCTACGGGCGAGTCTCTAACCAGGATGCGGAAGCCTTCAGGTTCGTCTTCGATGTAGCTGAGGAACGAGAATGCAGCTTGCTCCAATAGGGCCCGCGGGTGATCTCCCTCGAGCGACTGAGTGATCCTGTGCAGCAAGGCTTGGACCTCGCGGTCGACGATGACCGCGTAGAGCCCTTCTTTCCCGTTGAAGTGCTCGTAGACGACGGGCTTGGTGATCTTGGCACGGGTTGCGATCTCTTCGACCGAAGCCGCCTCATAACCACGCTCCGCGAAGATCGAGCGACCCACATCGAGAAGTTGGGCGCGCCGCTCCTGACCCGTCATCCGTACCTTGGTAGAGCTGTTCACAGGCTTAGGCAGTGACGCGCTTTGCTGCTCGCTGCTTCTCGGACACGGTCTTGATCTCGGATGCAAGGCCGAACACCTTGAGCAGCTTGATGACACCTGCCGTCATATCGATCTGGTATGGGCGAAGACCATGAACCGCGGACGACGGGAAAGCATGGTGATTGTTGTGCCACGACTCACCCATGGAGATGATCGACAACACCCAGTTATTCGTCGAGAAGTCGGTGGTCTGGTAGGGCCGGTCGCCGTAGAAATGACAGATCGAGTTGATGCTCCACGTGACGTGATGGAGCATGAAGATGCGTACGAGGCTGCCCCACAGGAATGCCGTGAAAGCCCCCCGGAGGGTTCCCGTGATGGCGAAACCGAACACCGCGGGAAGGGCGAAGCTTAGGAATGCCCATAGCGGGAAGAGCTTGTCGATCTGTCGCATGGACTTGTCACGAACCATGTCCGGACACCAGCGTTTGGCCGAGGTCTGCTCTTCGTCGAAGAACCAACCGATGTGGGCGTGCCAGAGACCCTTCAGGACACCCTTGATCCCTGGACCTTCATCGAGGTGAGGGGAGTGCGGATCGCCGGGCTGGTCCGAGTACGCGTGGTGACGACGGTGGTCGGCGACCCAGCGGAT
>JAXDJQ010000193.1:0-4446 GCA_034667565.1 Actinomycetota bacterium | reverse complement strand
CTCCCTGCGAGGGACCCGACCTTCTGTTGGGGCAGCCGATCAGAGTGAGACTCGTTGAAGCAGACCCCGATGAGAGCCGTATCCGTTTCGAGGTCGACGGCTCCTAGGCTGACCCGCACCGATGTTGCTCATCCGGTCCGGACCTTGCCGTTGGTGACCCTGACCCCTTCGGCTCGCAGCCGCCGGGCTTGTTCCTTCTCGTGTGGTGCCACCAGGCTGCCGTCGGCCCGAACGATCCGCCACCATGGAAGGCCTTCGCTCCGGGCCAGCAGGCTTCCCACGGCCCTAGCTGCCCCTGGGAACCCCGCCTCCTGGGCGATCTCGCCGTAGGAGGCCACCTCACCGGGACGGAGCTTCCGGATAGCGGCGGTGACCGCACGCTCGAAAGCCCCCTCGGCAGCTGAACCCATTCCCACTTGTTACCTCTTCGCGCCCGATTCGTACCGTTTTGGTCGTAACGCTTTTCAAGGCCAGTCAGGCGGGGCGGGACCAAGAGGAGGACGGATGTCGAGCAGATCTAGGAAGGCACTGGCACTAGCGATAACGGCGGTTCTGGCCGCTACCTATTCCCTTGTCGCGGTGCCGCAGGCTTCGGCCGAAGAGGAGCGTGAAGCACGTCAGGGTTCGATCATCATCTCGAAAGACACCCAGTTCACGGATGTGAACGGCGTCCGGGGTGGATCGGGCACGGCCTCGGACCCATACGTCATCTCCGACTGGGATGTATCCGAGATCCGGATCTCCGACACGGATAAGCACTTCCTGATCAAGAACAACAAAGTGGACTTCCTTACCTTGAACTGGAACGGCAACAACGTTGTGGTCAAGAACAACGAAGTTGGAGATCTGCGCGTCAACGAGAATGTCCCGCGCACGGGTGGACCCACCACGGGCGTGATCGTGAACAACACGTTCGATGTCGTTGGACAGCTTCGTCACTGGGACGGTGTCTTCGCGCACAACGTCGTGGGTGCCAACCCCGACGCGATGGATCCCAACCAGCTAGAGATCCCGTTCTTCGGTGACACGCGTGCGGTGAACTTCGATGGTTGGAACGGAGCCCACTTCTACGACAACGAGATCCATGGCTACGTCGAGGTCCGTCTTCACGGACACCACCACAGCTCTGAGTATGGCGATTCGAGCCACGACCACAGCGCCACGGACGAGCACGCGGCCCACTCGATGGACGACATGGACCACACGAACCGCTTCCACGAGGTCTGGCTCCACGACAACACGATCTACGCATCCGGCGCTTACGGCCTGATCTATACGGACACGAACCACGCTGGCAACGACCGCACTGCGAACTCCGAGGAGAACGAGGAGCTCAACAAGCCGCACCAGCACCACACGAAGGTTCACTTCATCAACAACAAGCTGATCGGCGCCGGTATCTACGTCGACATCTTCAATGCTGACGACGAGAACCACATAAAGACGAATCGGGGCCTGATGCAGATCGAAGGTAACGACATCACGCTCACCTACCCGGAGGATGACCTGACGTTCGGTTCCGGCTATGACGGCATCACGGTGTGGGACGCCAAGGACGTGGATCTGAACATCATCAACAACTCGATCCGATACGACGGCTCGGCCGACCCACTCGCGCAGGACAACGAGTACTCGACGGCGCGAGGTATCAGCTTGCGCACCCTCGACAAGTCGGACGTGACGATCGGCGGCAACTACATCGAGAACTTCTTCTATGGGATCTACGCCTCGGATATGAGCAACACGGTCTTCTGGAGGGTCTTCGACCTTGAAACGAAGGGCGTTAGCGACCAGGTGGCCTGGGATTCCAACGTCAAGAACGAGCCACAGGTGGACCGATAGGTCCATCGATTTAGCAGGGTTTGTCCTGCTTGTGGGAGAATCTCCCACCACGAGCAGGGCGACCCACCACGCGGGGGAGGAAACAGATGTCGCCGGAGAAGAAGCGGGACTTCGAATCAGAGTGGCCGTTGCTGGCCAAGCGTCTCAAGTCATTCCTTGGGCGCAAGAAGGTGCCGGCATCGAAGCAAGACGACCTGATCCAAGAGACTGCGCTGCGTCTCTACAAGATGTGGGACTCGGTCGACCGGAACCGACCTGCTTGGGCATTGACCGTCACGATCGCCTTGAACCTGCTGCGCGACGAGTACCGCCGCGCCCCTCACGCTGATGTTGTTTCGGACCTTCCCGATATCCCTCAGAACTACGACGTCGAGCGCGCGGGTCTAGCCCGCATCGAGCTCGGCCGGGTTCGGGCCGCTCTCGCGGAGATGAGTCCTGCACATCGTCTGGTGTTACTCGCAGAGGTTGGACACCCGAGCAACGTCATCGACGCGAGCGCCGAGAAGATGCGTCGCATGCGTGCCCGTCGTAAGTTGACCGAGATCCTCGAGCGCGTGTCTGCGATCTTCGTTCTCCCAGCTCGCCGCCTGACCGACATGGCTCAAGGTGCGCTCGGCATGCGAGAGGGGCTCATGGCTGGTATGTCGTGCATCGTGTGCACCGTGCTCGGCATCGGCATCGCTGCATCCGTCCCGCTGACCGCAGGTCGGGCCGGAGCCGCAACGATCGCCGAGGAGGTGACCGGGCAACGAGCTGCGGTTGTCGCTCGTTCGGTGCTTTCCGCCCAGACGGGATCCCGAAGCCAGAGCCTGAACACAGACTCGCCGCGGTTCACTACTCGCCGCCTCTCGACCGGTTCACGTTCGAACGTTGCCACGGACCCACACGCGACCGACGAGCCCGGAACGATCCCACCCTTGCCTACGATCCCGAGTGACCCCACCGACAAGCCACCAACGGTTCCGTCCATCCCCGGGCGTGATCCCAATGGGGACGGTCGGCCACAGGTCCCAGAGCCGCCTACCGTCCCGACACTCCCGTCGCAGAAGGACGCGTCTTCTCCTGCGGGTGCGGTGGACGAGGCAACCGCATACGTGCGGGGTCTGCTCAGAAAATAGCCTCAGCCCAGTAGGCTCCCGCCATGTCTGAACAGGGTCATGGTGGGCTTGCGATCACTCGAACGCTGAAGGCGCTCGGGGTCAAGCATCTGTTCACGCTGACCGGGGGCCACATCTTCCCGATCCTCGATGGCTGTCATCAAGACGGCATCCAGATGATCGATACGCGCCACGAGCAGAGCGCGACGTTCGGCGCTGAGGGTTATGCCCGCCTGTCGCGCAAGCTTGGCGTTGTTGCCGTTACCGCCGGACCTGGCGTGACGAACGCGATGAGCGCGTTCGCTCAGGCTAGGTTCAATGGCGCGCCGCTGCTGGCTTTGGGTGGTCGTGCTCCAGCCTTCAGGTGGGGACAGGGGTCGTTGCAAGAGATCGATCACGTTCCATTCGTCGATCCTCTCGCCGGCGGTAAGACGGTCAACGACACCGCATCGATCTCGCGCGAGGTGATGGCGGCCGCTCTCGATGCGATGACGGCACCGCGGGGGCCGCGCTTCCTGGACTTCCCCCTGGACGTTCTCTTCAACATGACCGACCTCGATGTCGAGGAGTCGCCGGGGGGATTAACCCTCGATCTGGAAGAGACGGAGGGTGTGGCAACGGTTGCTCGCCTTCTTGCCGAGGCGCAACGTCCGGTGATCATCGCCGGGTCGAATGTCTATCTCGATGGAGCAGAGAAGGCGCTCGTTCGACTTGCAGAAGCTGCCGAGCTCCCCGTTTTCGTCAACGGACAGGGGCGCGGCTGCATCCCGGCGGATCATCGCCTTGCATTCTCTCGGGCTCGGTCCAAAGGACTGAAGGAAGCCGATCTCGTCATCGTCGCCGGTACCCCGATGGACTTCCGTCTTGGCTTCGGAGACTTCGGGGGCGCCAAGGTGGTTCATCTCGACTCGCACCCGATCGCGGAGCACGTCGATCTTGCTGCCGGCGTCCAAGGTCCTCTGAACGCGGTCCTCGACGCTCTTGCCGATGCGATCGAACGTGCTTCGGACACGAAGGACTGGATCACTGCCTTACGCGAGCAGGAAGACTCGAAACGCGATGCAGCGCAGGCTGAGCTTCACTCGTCCTCGAACCCGATCCATCCGATGCGGATCTACGGGGAGTTGGTCCCGCTGCTCGACCGCGACGCGATCGTGATCGGCGATGGAGGCGACTTCGTCTCTTACGCGGGCCGTGAGGTCCCGTCCTACGAACCCGGATGCTGGCTCGACCCGGGACCGTTCGGTTGTCTGGGCGTGGGACCTGGTTACGCGATGGCGGCACGGGCCCTTCATCCCGATCGTCAGGTTGTCGTGATGTTCGGCGATGGCGCGATTGGGTTCTCCGGCATGGAGCTCGAGACCCTGGTGCGATTGAAGCTGCCGGTCGTGATGGTGATCGGTAACAACGGGATCTGGGGGCTCGAGAAGCACCCGATGCGCGCGCTCTATGGGTATGACGTGGTCGCCGACCTTCGCCCCGAGATCCGTTACGACCAGATGATGGA
>JAXDJQ010000192.1:0-2811 GCA_034667565.1 Actinomycetota bacterium | reverse complement strand
CGAATTGTCAGACATCAAGAATCCTTCTTCCGCAGCCTCATTCGGATGTCTGACAATTCGCGGATGGGTGGCATAGGGAGCCACCGAGCGATGGGGCGGTCAGTGGACGCGGTCGCGACGGCCGCTGGTGACTGCGTAGCGCATCCGTTCGATCTTGGGAGCAGGACCGTTCGGGGGCGGGGGGTTGCGGAAGAGGTAACGCCAGTCTCGGTTCAGAACCGCAGTCCTATCCCCGTCGATCGAGAATCCGCGGGCGAGTGGGAGCCACGGCAGGTCGGTTGTTGGGATCATCGAGGCGAATGCGCTACGCGGTCTCACCCATAGCCCAACCGTCTGCTGATCGACCGAAGTGTGGTCATCAGGCCCGAAAGCAACGTCGAGGGAGCCGAACCTCACCCCGTTCAGCGTCTCGAGGATCTTCGCGCTGTCCTCTCCTACTGGGGTTCGTTGGGAGGCCCAGCCGATCATGCTTGCCGCATCGTAAGCACGTACCTCCCACCCCAAGGGCTCGGCCCCGTCCCACCACTCCTTGAACGAAGCTCGGAATCGTTCGAACGACGGGATCGGCAAGTAGTGCGCCCCGCGCGCGTACGTGTCGCTGACCGCTGTGCCGATCGGATAGTTCCGTCCTGCTCCCATGCCGAGATCGAACGCGATGATCTTCAGCTTCCATCGGTTATCGGTCAGGTCAGCGACGGTCGCCGAGTCACCTTGAACAACGACCGCTTGGATCTTCCTCTTGTCGAAGCGACGGAGTTGCTCACCCGGCTCTCCCAACTCGGAGTACCGCTGCACCAAGAGTCTCCTCGTACCGAATTGTTGCACCGCAGCCTTCATCGAGACCACGGCGGAGTCCCCATCAAGTGTGTTCTCTGCCATCAGACCCACGCGCCCATAGCGGCGGTCTCGGAACAGGTATCGAGCGATCGTTCTGGATTGCCACAGCATCGGTGGTGACGTTTGGAAGATGTGGGGACGCAACAAGCGGCCGGAATACAGATCCCCGTAGCAGATGACTGCCGGGATCCCAGCTTGCGTCAGAAATCGTTCCGCCGCGGGCAGGGCTCGGGGAGGGCCGGCGTAGACGATCCCGACGGTGTCGTCATCCCGCGTCAGTTGTTCGATCAGATCGAGAGCAAGTTCGTCGTCGCCCTTGTCATCAAGGGTCACGAGCTCGAACGGAGGTCGTCCCTCATCGACAGACCGGTTGAGGATGTGAACGGCCAGGTCGGCGCCTTCGAACGCGTCTTCACCACGCCACATGTCGGGCCCCGACATCGTGCCCACGAGACCTATGACGCGAGTGTCTTCACCCGTCGGAGTGGACAAAGGCCGACGAGGCGTAAGCGAAGGTGTTTCACCGTCGGTGACGCACGCGCCGAGCCCAAGACACGCGATGACGAGTAGGGCCACCTTCCTGAACATCGGTCCCAGGACTATTGCTCTGGTTTCAGGGTTGGGAACATGATCACCTCTCGGATCGAGGGCAGGTCGAGGAGATGCATGAGCAGCCGGTCGATCCCAAGCCCGAACCCCCCGGCCGGCGGCATGCCATAAGCCAGCGCCTCCAGGAAATCCTCATCCGCCACCGCGGCTTCGTCATCTCCCTCGGCGCGGGCAGCCGTCTGCTGCTCGAAACGCCGCCGTTGTTCGGCAGGATCGTTCAGCTCCGAGTAGATGGGCGCGATCTCCACTCCCCCTATCACCAGATCGGCATGTTCCGTGAAGCCCGGGATAGAACGATGGTCCTTGGCAAGAGGAGAGACGTCCTTCGGCATTCCCATGATGAACGTGGGCTCGACAAGTTCCTTCTCCACGCGCATCTCGTAGATCTCGAACAATGCCTTGCCGGCAGACCACGACTTCTCCAACCGCACGCCCAGCTCTTCGGCTTGAGCACGGATGGCTTCGCCATTGCCTTCTCGCCACGTTGCTTCCAGGTCGCGATCGGTTGCATCTTTGATCGCCTCGAACATCGACATCCGTCGGAACGGCGACTTCAAGGTGTCATTCCCAACCGCTTCCGCGATCGCGATCACGAGAGACTCCACCAGCGTCATGGTGTCGGTGTAGTCGACATACGCCTCGTAGGCCTCGAGCATCGTGAACTCTGGGTTGTGTCGCGTGGATACTCCCTCGTTACGGAAGCTTCGGTTGAGCTCGTAGACCTTCTCGGCCCCCCCGATCAGCAAGCGTTTGAGGTAAAGCTCCGGAGCAACCCGAAGGTACAGATCCATGTCCAAGGTGTTGTGATGGGTGATGAAGGGCCGCGCTACAGCTCCGCCTGCGATCGGCTGTAACAGAGGGGTCTCGACCTCGAGGAACCCGCGCTCATCGAAGAACCGACGGATCGCTTGATTCGCCTTGGAGCGTGCGACCAGAACATCGCGCGGCACCTCGTTGGAGAGGAGATCGAGGTACCGCTGCCGGTAGCGGACCTCGACGTCCGACATCCCATGCCATTTCTCGGGCATCGAACGCTGACATCGCGCGAGCATCGTGAGAGAGGCGACCTTGACCGAAAGCTCGCCCCGGCGAGTCATCGCCACCTCACCCTCGACCCCGACGATGTCCCCAACGCCCACCTTGCTGAAGCCCTCCATGCCGTCTTCACCCAGCACATCGAGCTGAGCGAACAGCTGCAGGCGGCCGGACGAGTCCATCAGATCGGCGAACGCCACCTTCCCGTGACCCCGGACCGTCATGACCCGTCCTGCGACCCTTACCTGCTCACCGCTATCGGTCCCTGGCGCCGCATCACCGTGTCGCTCCCGCAATGATCCGATCGTCGCGGTGCGCTCGAACCGGTAC
>JAXDJQ010000191.1:0-4968 GCA_034667565.1 Actinomycetota bacterium | reverse complement strand
GCTGTAGGCATGCACTCCCTCGAATCCTCGGAGAGCCATCTCTGCTGGGATGCCGGGGGTCTCTGCGCGCAACGGCTCGTCTTCGGTCGTGTCGATGACCAATCCCAGGGTGAGACCCTCCGGATCGTCGAAGACGAGAGCCTGTTCCGAGCGCTGGACGTTGAGACCCTCGGTCTCGAGCCTCTTCTTCCAGAAGTCGAGCGCAGCCTCAGACGCAACACGGAAATCGACACGATGGACCATGCCATCACCAGCGCGTCCGTTCGGGACACCCGGATACTCGAAGAACGTGATGTCCGAACCGGCGCTACCCCTCTCGTCCGCATAGAAGAGGTGATACACGGTCGGGTCATCTTGGTTAACGGTCTTCTTTACGACGCGCAGCCCGAGCACACCGGCGTAGAACTCGACGTTCCCCGGAGCGTCTGCGGTGATCGCGGTGACGTGGTGGATACCTTCTAGGAACATCTCGACCTCCCGCAGGTTGACGACTATCTGGTGCCTAGTCTTACCTTTGCGGTGCCATAGCGGGAACGTCCGGGATCGGTTACACCGTCCCCTTCGAGGCGACGAAGGCCCCATCCGAGCGTTGCGATCCATATCAACACGATGAGTCCAAGAGCTGCGTTGCCGGCAGCCGACATCCACGGCGGAGTTTCCTTGGCCTCCCGCAGAAGGATCTGCTTGTCGGAAACGAACCGGCGCGTGACGCTCGCTTCGGCCGGCACCTTGTCTGCGGGGATCGCGGGGTCGGCAGGGAGATAGATCGGAAGAGCAACGATCGCCGAACCGGTGTGCAACCTGATCAATGCTTTCCACTCACCATGCACCGGAACCGGATCGGCGGTGCGGTACTCGCCCTCGCCGGTTCGCTCGAGCGGACTGACCACGCTGCCACCCCCCTGCCACGCGGTGACGTTGAACCATTCGGCGCCATCGGCCAGGTTCGGGGGATCTAGAACGATCGTTGCGCGCGTCTGGGGCGCGCCCGGGGAGTCGAGTGTCACGGTCGCGCTCGCGTCACGTGTGCCGATGGGCAACGGGTAAGCGAGACATGCGATCAACGCCAGACCGGTCGCGACACCAAGCATCACCGGACTCTTCTCGGCGCGCGGTGGTGCATCCAGCGCTCGGGCGAGCATCGCCCCAAGCACGCCTCCCGCGACCCCTGCGACCAGAGCGAGACCGATCTCTGGGAACAGAGAAGACGTCCACGACATCGTCATCCACACTTGGCTCCAAGCCCATTCGGCAGCGACACCGAGGGTGCCGATGGCAACTCCGGCGTACATGCCGAACGAGATGTAATTCTTCGGATCGACACGGGAAGCAACAAGCTCGACCAGGATCGCTTCAGCTATGTACAACGGGAAGTGCAGAGTCGTGTGGCCGAACCCTGGCCCGACGACGAGGGTCAAGATCCCTCGCACCAGAAGGAAGAAGGCAACTGCTTTCAGGGCACCACCGCGTCCGAGACGGGACCGCGCGGGCACTAACGCTATCGATGCCGCCATCGCCAGCATGATCGGTTGGAACAGCAGCCTGAACTGTGGAACGGAGTAGTCGAACTCTGCCTGCAGCGCAGACAAGCCGAGGAGGAAAGCGCCTGCCAAAGAGATCTCGAGTGACCCGGCGAGCCCGCGTTCGCGATGATCGGCAGGAAGGGAACGCTTCCCCTCCACAATGAGAACCCACAGCGCTAGCGTCGATAACGCTGCCCCCCCGACCATCTGGATGTGTGTGGGGCCCCACAACGTCACGTCCTGTCCGAACAAGCGATGCCACATGTCATCGAGAGGGAAGCCGGCGACCGCGATAAGGCCGCAAACCATCAACAGCACACAGCCGAGAGGGATCTTCCATCCATCACGCACCTTGATCGCGAGCTTCGAATCCTCTGGGGCCCCCAGCAATGCGCCGAGGTAACCGGCGATCGCGATGCCGAGCAGCCCGAAGATGATGAAGTAGTGCGAGGGGTTCGCGAAAGGCCCCGGGTCTCGACCATTGTCGATGTGCGTCGCGACGTCCCAATAGAAGCCGAAGACGGCAAGCAGTAGCGCTCCGCCGGCGAAAGCGGACGGGAACGCGGCCCACGCGGGAAGGCCCGAGACGCGACTGGAGAAGGAGCCGACGTTCGTCAGGACGTTCGTGCGGCCAGAGCGATGCAAGACCCCGAAGACGCCAAGAGCAGCGAACAGCACTAGGGCCACACCGGACGCCCAGAGGATCTCGTTGAGCGCAGCGCCTCCGGCGGGTTCTCCGTGGGCCAGGAGCAGGTCCATGACATCTCTCCTCGGGGCTGGTTGACTATTACCGTGAGTAACTATTACCCTGAGTAACATGACTTCACACAGGACGTCAAGTCGCAGGCGTGAGCCCACCGTCGAGCGGCAGGCCCGGTGGGCTGCCCGCCGCGAGGAGCTCCTCGAGGCGGCGGACCGGGTAGTCAGGAGGGACGGACCGGCGACCTCGATGAACGACATCGCCAGGGAAGCAGGTATCACCAAACCGATCCTGTACAAGCACTTCGGCGATAAAGGTGGGCTCTACCAAGCTCTCGCCGAGCGATACGTGAGATCGCTGCTCGAAGAGCTTCGGACGGCACTTGCTGCTGTACCGGATCCAGAGGCGAGGATCCGCCGAACGATCGACGCCTACGTCGGATTCATCGAGCGAGAGCACGAGGTCTACAGCTTCTTGATGCACCGCGCCGTCACCGAACGACCGGAGGCGCAAGCAACCGTTGCCGACTTCATCCGCCAGCTTGCAGGTGAGCTTGCGATCGTGTTGGGCGAAGAGTTGCGGAAGGCGGGGCTCGATTCTGGGGGCGCCGAGCCATGGGCTCACGGGATCGTTGGGATGGTGCAACTTGCCGGCGATAGATGGCTCGACACACGTTCGATGTCACGCGACAACCTGGTCGACTATCTGAAGGAACTCGTCTGGAACGGCTTGTCGGGTGCGTCTGCGACGACGGTTATTGCATCTGGAAGCGGTAACCCAGCCGGATGACCGTTTCGATCGACCCCTCGGGCAGGCTGTTTCGCAAGCGTGCCACGTGGATGTCGATCGTTCGGCCGCGCACCTCAGAGTTCCACACCAGTTCAGAGATGAGGCTTCTACGCAGAAGCCTGCCGGGGTTCCGGGCGAACAGAACGAGAAGAGCGAACTCCTTCGGCGTCAAGGAGAGGCGTTCGCCATCCAGGATCGCCACGAATTCCTCGGGGTAGATCCGCAGGGGACCCACCTCGATGGACTCCACTCCGTCCAGCCTTGACGCCATGGCCAACGCCTCTCCATTGATCACCATCGATCTCCTGTCGGATGCCTAGAGGGCGTCAGCGCCCTTCTCAAGCGTGCGGACTCGCATCACGCGGTCGATGTCACTAGCCCAGATCTTTCCGTCGCCGATGCTTCCTGTGTTAGATGCCGCCGCGATCAGATCCATAATCTTGTCCACGTCAGCTGTATCCACGAGAACTTCGATCTTGACTTTAGGGACGAAGCTCACTGAATACTCACTCCCGCGGAATACCTCTGTCTTGCCTCCCTGACGGCCATAGCCCTGCACTTCACTCACAGTCATGCCAAGCACACCGAGTTCGCGAAGGGCTTCCTTAACGTCCTCCAACTTGAACGGCTTGATCACTGCGGTTATCAGATGGACCACGGTTCCTCCTTGACGAGTTGGTTCGTCGATTGGTGATCGGCCATCATGTTTCCACTCCGCTATCCACCGGCACCGGCACCGGCGCGCCCACCCGCGTACCGTCGCCCGGACCGGGACTCGTGCCGATGAGGGTTGAATACGTCATGCCTTGACCGAACTCCATGTGATAGGCGGGGGTACCGTGTTCGTGCAGGTCGAGGCCTTCGAGCTCACCGTCTCTCGAGAGTCGAAGAAGGTCGAAGGCCTTGATCGCCCACATGAGCGCGATAGCGACGCCAGAGACCGCAACCACCGCAGCGAAACTCCCAACGAATTGAGCCTTGAGCTGGCTGAGCCCGCCGCCGTAGAAGAGACCCGTGACCACGCCGGTGGTATCGACCCCGTCCGGTGTTGGGATGCCGTAGGTGCCCGTCGCGAACAAGCCCACGCTCAACGTCCCCCATATCCCGGTCAGGCCATGGACCGGCCACGCTCCGATCGGATCGTCGACCCGCCAGTGTTCGAGGAGGTCGACTCCTAGAGGCACCACGATCCCAGCGATCGCGCCGATCACCACCGCGCCGAACGGCGAGACCCAGTAACAGGGGGCGGTGATCGCAACCAGACCCCCGAGGAATGTGTTGCACGACATGCCGAGGTCCCACTTCTTCGATCTCGGATAGACGAATAGCACTCCGACCAGACCGGCTGCGCACGCGGCCAAAGTGGTGTTGGCTGCGACACGTCCAACACCCGCGAAGTCCAGCGCCGACAGGGTCGAACCCGGGTTGAAGCCGTACCATCCGAACCAGAGGATCACAGCACCGACAGAGGCGATAGTCAGGTCGTGGGGTGGAAGAGGCCCACCACCATCGCGCTTGAATCTCCGGCCGATCCTGGGGCCCAGTGCGATCGCGCCCCACAGCGCAACGAATCCGCCGACCGTGTGAACGACGGTCGACCCTGCAAAGTCGCGGAATACGGCACCGCTCGTGAAATTGCTCAGGAAGGGCAGCGACATGTTGCCCAACCAACCGCCCGGCCCCCATACCCAGTGGCCGAAGATCGGATAGATCAGCCCCGATACAGCCGCGCTGTAGAGGATGTCGCCCTTGAAAGAGGTGCGCCCCACCATCGCGCCAGAGGTGATGGTCGACGCGGTGTCGGCGAAGGCGAACTGGAACAGGAAGAACGCGAGGAAGGCGACGCCCGTTGTTCCATACGTCTCTGGGATGTTCTGTAGTTATTATTATTGGTTGAGGTTGTTGTAGTTTAAGTGTGTGATATGTATTGTTTATCTATGTGGTCTGTTTATCATT
>JAXDJQ010000190.1:0-4958 GCA_034667565.1 Actinomycetota bacterium | reverse complement strand
TCGATGGCAAGGGGTGTTCGATCTCTCAGGCCAGCGCTTCGATGATGACCGAGAAGGTCAAAGGTCTGTCGGCTAAGGATGCTCAGACCCTTGCCGAGAACATCAAATCGATGATGGCGGGAGAGTCCGAAGGAGACCAAGCGACCCTCGGTGACCTCGTGTCCCTCAAGGGCGTAGTGAAGTACCCCGTGCGCATCAAATGCGCTCTCCTGGGATGGAACACCCTGGTAGAAGCCCTAGAGGAGTCCGGCAAGACCACCACGTCCTGATAGGGCTCATCGGGCGAGGATCCGCTGAGGCCCCGGCCGTCGATACTTAGTACTGTCCGTCACTTGCTTAAGTTGTAAATAGGCGTTAGCCTCGCCGCCATGAGCAGGCTTGGAGATGACGCCTCTACCCGGACCGCCAAGGTCCTGTCATTGCCCACCAGGGCCGCGATCCTCTCTCTGCTCCTCAAGAGCGGCGCCAAGACGGTCAAGGAGATCTCCGACGCGTTCGCCATCCATCCGAACGTAGCTCGGGCTCACTTGGATCTGATGGTCGAGGCGGGTTTCCTTTCGACCGAGACCCGCCGGCAGTCCAAAGGCCGCCCCGCCAAGGTCTATTTCACCTGGGAGGGCGAAGCCGGATCCCTTCAGGAAGCAGGCGTCGACATCCCCTACGAGGATCGGGCCCCCGATACGAGGGATCAGCTCGAGGTCGAACTGCGGATGCTCGAGCGGATGCTCGCGGATGCCAGCGGACAGCTACTCAGGATCAGAGAAACGATCGAAGCGACAAGGAAAGAAGGAGGAAGCTGATGGCTGACTACACGAACCCAGCCTCGTTGGTCGAAACGGACTGGATCGAACAGCAGGGAGATTCACAAGAGGTCGCGATCCTCGAGGTCGATGAAGACACGACCGCGTACGAGAAGGGCCATATCCCCAATGCGATCTCTATCGACTGGGCGAATGATCTGCACGACCTTCCGCGCAGAGAGTTCGTGACGTCGGAGCAGCTGGCCAAACTGCTTGGGGAGAAGGGTGTGTCGTCCGACCAGACGATCGTCCTCTACAGCGGCAACAACAACTGGTTCGCCGCCTACGCGTACTGGTTGTTCAAGTACCGGGGTGTCGAGAACGTGAAGCTATTGAATGGCGGGCGCAAGAAGTGGGAGCTCGAGAGCAGGTTGCTCACGCAGGACGAGCCCAATCGTTCTGCCACGACATTCACGATCGGTCAGGAGAAGCCGGAGCTGCGGATCTTGCGTGACGAGGTCATCACGCGGACTCAATCGCCGGGGGCCTGGGTCGACGTCCGCTCCCCGGAGGAGTTCCGTGGCGAGCTTCTTGCACCGCCGCACCTCCCTCAGGAACAAGCGCAGGTCCCGGGTCACATCCCCGGCGCGTCGAACATCACGTGGTCGAAGGCCGTGAACGAGGACGGCACCTTCAAGAGCGCGGATGAGCTCAAGGAGCTTTATGCCGCCGAGGGGATCACTTCCGATAAAGAAGTCGTCACCTACTGCCGGATCGGCGAGCGCTCGTCGCACTCTTGGTTCGTGCTGAAGGAGCTTCTCGGTTTCGAGAACGTGCGCAACTACGACGGGAGCTGGACCGAGTACGGCAGCCTCGTAGGGGTCGGTATCGAGAAATAGATGAAAGTCACCGTCGTCTGTTTCGGGGCGATGCGTGAATTCCTCCCAGACCCCGCGTCTGGGAGGAGCGCCTTACGGCTGGCACCTGGGGGCACCGTCCGGAGCTTGGTCGGTGCCCTCGGCGCGCCGGAACGCTTGATCCACTCGGTCCTCGTGGATGGGCAGCGGGTCGACCTCGACCACGAGCTGAGCGACGGCGCGGAGGTAACCTTGATGCCACCATTCGCCGGCGGCGCCAGTTAGGAGACCCCGATGCCTTCCGAGAGCTCTTCGTCCAACGGCAGTCCCCAGACCCTGAAGTCGTTCAATCCGCGCACCGGCGAGACCATGCGGGAGATCCCAGCGATCGCGCCGGCGGAGGTTCGCGAGGTCGTTGATCAAGCTCGCAAGGTCGCTCCCGAATGGGGGGCGATAGACGTCGAGGGGCGGGTTCGCCACCTGCGCGAGATCCGTATCCGCTTCAAGGAGAGAGCTGACGAGATCGTTCAAGTGGCCGCGGATGAGACTGGCAAACCTCCTCAGGAAGCGCTCGCGCATGAGGTCCTCACCCCGATGCTTCAGCTCGCCTACCTAGAACATCTCGCGCCCAAGGTTCTGAAGACGAAGCGTGTCGCTCCGGTGATCGCTCCGATCCTCGGATTCAAGTCGCGCATGGAGTTCCGTCCGTTCGGAGTCGTTGGATGCATCACGCCGTGGAACTTCCCGATCACGAACAGCTTCCTGGCTCTCGCTTCACCTCTTTTTGCAGGTAACACAGTCGTGGTCAAACCCTCGGAAGTAACTCCCGGGTCCGGTGAGATGCTCCGAGAGCTTCTCGACGTGTTGCCGTCCGGGGTCGCCACCGTGATCCAGGGTGGGGGGGATGTTGGCGCCGCTCTCGTTGACGCACCGTGCGACAAGATCTCTTTCGTCGGCTCGCCCGTCACGGGCCGAAAGATCTGTGCTGCTGCCGCAGAACACCTCACGCCCGTAGTCATGGAGCTCGGAGGGAAGGACTCGGCGATCATCTGCTCCGACGCGGATGTCGACCTGACCTCGTCTGGCATCGTGTGGGGTGCCTTCGCGAACGCAGGCCAGATCTGTGCGTCCATCGAGCGCGCCTACGTCGTCGATTCCATCGCGGATGAGTTCCAGGAGAAGCTCCTTTCCAAGCTCGCGAAGGTCCGCCAAGGTGAAGACATCGGATCTTTGACGTTCGCGAAGCAGCTCGACACCGTGTCGGACCAGGTCGAAGACGCGGTTGCCAAAGGCGCGAAGGTGCTTGCTGGTGGAACCGGCGCGGGGATGAAGAATGAGAACGGCACACTCTGGTATGCGCCTACAGTGATCACCGATGTCACTGGTGACATGAAGGTCATGACAGGAGAGACGTTCGGGCCGATCCTCACCTTGATCCGGGTCCGTGATGAGGAAGAGGCCCTGCAGCGCGCGAATAGCGATGGGGTGAACCTGACGGCTTCGGTCTGGACGAAGGACAAGGCGAAGCGAGAACGTCTCGTTGAGGGTCTTCGTGCGGGATCCATCACTCACAACATGCACATCGAGAGCGTTGGCGGTACGTGGGGCACGTGGGGAGGGGTCGGCGAGTCCGGTTTCGGCCGTTTGAACGGCGAGCTCGGACTCCTCGAGTTCACCGTCCCGACGCACGTGTCGTACTCAGCGATGCCCAAGTTGAAGCGGGGGTTCTGGTTCCCTTACGACGCGGCGAGCGACCGCCTTACGAGATCCCTGATCGACTTCCTGGGGTCCAAGGATGCTCCGCACAAGCTAAAGGCGATCAAGGGTGTGATGAAGGACTTCATGAAGATCGGGAAGTCGCGCCTCTAGCCTCCATGGAATTCATGGAGACCATCAGGAACGCGCAGGATTCGATCACGGTGAAGCGCGTATTCGGTGAGGCGTATGAGAAGGACGGTCTTACTGTCATCCCAGCCGCATTCGTAACGGGTGGTGGCGGTGGTGGCGGTGACCAGTCTGCGAGCGGCACCGGATTCGGGCTTTGTGCATTCCCCGTCGGTGCCTATGTGATCAAGGATGGCGACGTATCCTGGCAACCAGCCGTGAACGTCAACTTCCTCGTCCTGGCTGGCCTGTACACGCTCCGCACCTTCTGGAAGTACCGCAAGAAGCGCCGCTAAGAGGCTGAAGCGAGTTACCTCCTAACCACCCACTCCGTTCTTCACTCGGTCCATCAGTAGTTCCTCGGGACGGAACTTAGACACGAACGCCACGGTCCGCGCGATCACATCAGGGTTGCGCTTGATGTGACCGTGCCCTGTATCCGTCACCTCGACAAGCCGTGCCGTGCGCCACGTAATAAGGAGGTCCCGGGATCCGCCGAACGGCACGACGGGGTCGTCTGGATCGTGGAAGACAAGGCCGGGGACGTCAAGACCGACAGCCAGAACGTCTCCCCTCATGTCCAGCCAGAGCCCCGCACCGAAACGTCGCTCGATGGAGCGCTTCAATCCTGATATCGCCTTCTTAGGTAGCGAGAACATCTCTTGGAAGGTCTCGAACGCGTGTGAGAAGTCGATGTTGGGAGCGATGAACACCGCGCGCTCCGGCTCGAAACCACACCGGGTCATGGCCCACAGCGCGCAGTGCGCCCCCATGGAGTGAGCCACGACCGCGTGCACACCCCCGAGTTGCTGCGCTATCTCTGCGATGGCTTCGCCACTCTGGATGATGTTCGTGGTCCGCCCACTGCTATCGCCATGAGCGGGCAGGTCTATGCCAACGACTCGATACCCAGCCTTAACGAGGGGAGCGACGAATCCGCCGAGGGCCGCCGCGCGTTCACCCCAACCGTGCACCAGCAGAACGACCGGTCCGCTGCCCGAACCGAATGCGGCGATGCGTCCCACCTCCGTCTCGAACACAAGTAGGTCGGTTGCTTCTAGCCACTTCGCTTGCTTGGCGAGACCCCGGTCGCTGACGGGGACCTCCCAGGGCGTGAACCAGAGTACGCGTGCAGGCGCGGCGCTCAACCGTTCGGAGAAACGCCCGAGCCATGCGGCTGCCACCGCAGATGCCTTGAGCAGCTTGTAGTTGCTTGTGATCCGCCCCATCTCGTCCTCCTATCAACAAACCTACCGTTGGTATGTAATAACATACCGTCAGTACGTTTGTTGCGCTAGGCTTGTCCGGTGAGCCCCACACAGGTAGAGCGCTCGGAGACGACGACGGAGCGGTTGCTCCAGACCGGTCGCGATCTATTCGCGCGCAAAGGCTTCGCCGGCACTTCGATCGAGGAGGTTGTGCGTACCGCGGGGGTTACTCGGGGTGCCATGTACCACCACTTCCAGTCCAAGGAAGA
>JAXDJQ010000189.1:0-3895 GCA_034667565.1 Actinomycetota bacterium | reverse complement strand
GACTTAGATCTCTCGGGGCAAGCTCCGTTGATGCGAAGGTTCTTCGCGGAGTTCTGGGGCACCTTGATGTTCGTCGCGATCGGTACCGGTGCGGCGACCGTCGTGCTGTTGGGTCCATTGAGGAGGCTCGCGGGTCTCGCCGGTCTTCCTGGGATCGAGGACCCCGCGCAGCAGAAGCTGTTCGGAAGTCTGATCGGAACCGGAGCTTCCACGATCACCGAAGTGCTACCGGTTGCACTTGCCTTCGCGTTCGCTCTCGCGTTACTCGTTTACGCGGTTGGCGGCGTATCCGGCGCTCACTTCAACCCGGCCGTTACGTTCTCCTTGGCCGTGGTCCGTCGCTTCCCGTGGCGGGAGGTCCCTATCTACTGGATAGCTCAGATCCTGGGAGGTATCGCGGGGGCTTTCATCATCGTCGGCATCTACGGGAACGAGATAACGAGCTCGGGCGCCCAAAGCATCATGTTCGGAGCAACGAAGGTGGCTCCAGGTGTCGAGGTGTGGCAGGCGATCCTCGCTGAGACCTTCATCACCTTCATCTTGGTGACCGCGATCATGGCAGTGGCGGTCGACCATCGAGCCCCCAAGGGTTGGTCCGGGTTGATCATCGGTCTCAGCCTTGCAGCCGGGATCCTCGTGACTGCTCACGCGACCGGCGGCTCCGCCAACTTCGCCCGCACCTTCGGCCCGTTCGTTGCGTCGTGGGCAAAGGGTGGCGTGAACATCCTGCCGTGGAGCGACCTCGCCGTTTATGCGGTCGGACCATTGATCGGAGCATCGGCTGCGGCGCTCCTGTACGAAAGCATCACCGGCCTCGAGCCGGCTACCCCGGCTCCCCGGCCGGGTGCGGCAACCGGCGCGAACTCGGATATCGAAGAGCCCGAGCGCGGCGGCACGATCGTCTAGAGCCAAGCTCGATCCAGAGAAGGGCCCTCTTCGGAGGGCCCTTCTTCGCGCGAGGATCGGTCGATGAGAGATCCCTATTACAAACCCGACCTCGCTCTCGTCCATCACCTTGGATTCGGGTTCCACGCCGACATGTGCGCGCCGGGAGTCCTTGCCCTACTCGAGCCCTACCGCGGCGGCACCGTTCTCGAGTTCGGTTGTGGCTCCGGGTTGCTCACGAGGTACCTCGTCGAGGCGGGCCACAGAGTGATCGCGACCGATGCTTCGCCCGCGATGCTCGAGATCGCCCGCGAGTACGCGACCGGAGCTGAAGACTTCCGCTTACTGGCCCTACCCGGTGATCCCCTTCCCGAGGTCGACGCGATCGTCGGCATCGGACACCCCATCAGCTACCTCGATACGGAAGACGAGATATGGCGCGCACTTATCAGCATCGCGGAGGCCTCGAGGTTCTTCGCGCTGGACATATGCGACCTCGAGTGGGGGCGGGCACGCGTCGACCTGAGCGATAGCGCCAAGGTGGGTGACGACTACGCGATTCTCACCCGGTACTCACAGCCACCACCGAATGGGTTCCGAAGGGACATGACCACTTTCCTTCGCAACGACGATGGCACGTGGCGGCGGGACGAGGAACGACACGACAACGTGCTGGTCGATACATCACGGATCCCCACGCTCCTCGAGCCTCACGGGGTGACCGCGACCATCGAGCCCTCCTTCGGCTCCGAGGAGCTTCCGGTAGGGCTCAAGGTCGTGATCGGAAAAACGAACTAGGTGGTCTGCTCGATCTGTGAGAGCAGCGTCTTCGTGAATGCCTCGAGATCGTCGGGCTTACGGGACGTGATGATGTTGCCGTCCTCGACGACCTCTTGATCGACCCAGTCGGCCCCCGCGTTGACGAGGTCCGTCTTGATCGACGGCCACGAGGTGACGGTCTTGTTCTTGACGATGTCGGCCTCGGCGAGCATCCAGCCCGCATGACAGATCGCGGCAACGGGTTTGCCCGCACCGTGGATGTCCTTGACGAGCTGCACCATCTTGGCATCGGTACGGATCTTGTCCGGTGAGTAGCCACCCGGGATCACGAGAGCCGCGAAGTCATCCGCCGAGACTTCGCCGATCGCTTTTTCAGTGGTGACCTTGTCACCATCGCTCTTGCCTTCGAGCTTCTTTCCCGCTTCGAGTCCGATCACCACTGGTACGTGACCGGCTTCTTTCACGCGGTCGTAGGGGACCCTGAACTCAGAGTCCTCGTACATCTGGTCGATGATGAAGGCAACTTTCGCCACTAGGAACTCACCTCCGTGAGGGATAGACAACGTGCACAGTTAGTTTCCCCATATGGCCCCTGTGACAACCATCGAGTTCCCCTTGGCACTGCCTGCGGAGAGGAAGAGCAGCCACTGGTTCGCCAAGGCAGGCGACAAGCAATTGAAGCTGTCGAACCTCGACAAGGTCTATTGGCCGAACGAGGGGTTCACGAAGGGTGACCTGCTCACGTACTACTTCAACGTGTCCCCCACGATGCTCCCCCACCTCATCGACCGACCCCTAACGCTGAAACGCATGCCGAACGGTGTGAACAGTGACTTCTTCTACGAGAAGAACGCGCCGCGGCACACGCCGGAGTGGATGACGACCCTCCCGGTAAGCGCCGAGAACGAGACGAAGATCATCAACTTCCTGACGGTGTGCGATCCGGCGGACATGCTCTACGTGGCCAACCTCGGGTGCATCGAG
Source organism: Actinomycetota bacterium (assembly GCA_034667565.1). Taxonomy (GTDB): domain Bacteria; phylum Actinomycetota; class CADDZG01; order CADDZG01; family WHSQ01; genus JAXDJJ01. The sequence continues at coordinate 1,246 of JAXDJQ010000189.1, read as the reverse complement.
TTCCACCCGCTGCATACGAAGGCGGGTGACCAGAAGCACCCGACCTACGCCTTCTTCGATCTTGATCCGTTCCCACCGGCGACCTATGACGATGTGAAACACGTTGGGTCGCTGATCAAGGTGGTCTTGGACGAGCTCGGACTCGAGTCGTATCCCAAGACGACGGGCGCGACCGGCATGGTGGTGATGGTTCCGCTGGACGGTGAGACCGACTACGACTGGGTGCGTGGATTCGTCGGAGGCGTAAGTGATCTCGTCCATGCCGCCGATCCCGAGCACACGACCCTCGAATGGGAGATCCCCAAACGGAAGGGGAAGGTGTTCCTCGACGTCAACATGAACCGTGAGGGCGCCAACATCGCTTCGGCCTACTCCGTCAGGCCCGAGCCCGGCGGCACATGCTCGGCCCCCTTCAACTGGGACGAGATCGACGACATCTACCCGGAGAGGTTCACGATGGCCACGATGTTCGACCGCATCGCAGACGTTGGCGACCCGTTCTTGCCGGTAGCAGAAGGCCCCGGCCAGAGCCTGGAGTACGCCTTGGACAAGCTCGAGGCGAAACCACGGAAAGCGCGAGACATCAAGGTGAGGGCATGAGTCTCTTCGTCGGAACGAGCGGGTGGGCTTACAAGGAGTGGAAGCCCGACTTCTATCCACAGGATCTACCCCAGAAACGTTTCCTCGAGCACTACGGCGACCAGCTCACCGCGTGCGAGATCAACGCAACCTTCTATCGCCGTCAGTCGGACGAGACGTTCATCCGCTGGCGCGAAGCGGTCCCTGATGACTTCCGCTTCGCGGTGAAGGCACACCGCGGTATCAGCTACACCCTTGACCTCAGCATGCACGAGGGAAAGGTCGAGCTGATCGCCGGGTTCCGAGACTCGATCGCCAACCTGAAGAAAAAGCTGGGCCCGGTGATGATCCAGTTCCCTCACAAGGACGCCCAACCGGAGGCGGTGCTCGAGCTCGTCGAAGTGATGCCGGACAAGATCCCCTATGCGTTGGACTTCAGGAAGCAGGAGGTCTGGGACACGCCGGAGCTGAGGAAGGGCCTTGCCGAACGCGGGGCGACGATCTGTTACTCCGACCGGACCGGCGACGTCCCGAACGAGCTCCCACCTGGGCCGATCGCATATGTCCGCCTCCGCGTCGAGCGGTACACCGAGGAACAGCGGGCGTCCTGGTTGGACCTGTTCCAGAAGGAAGCGATCGAGCGTGACGTTTACGTGTTCGTGAAGCA
>JAXDJQ010000188.1:0-4023 GCA_034667565.1 Actinomycetota bacterium | reverse complement strand
GACCGGTAGCGGCAAGATCCGTCACAGGAAGATGGGTCTCAACCACTTCCTCGGGAAGAAGTCATCGTCCCGCAAGCGGAGGTTGTCTGCGATGGAAGACATCTCGAAGGCAGACACCAAGCGCGTCCGCCGCATGCTGGGCCAATAAGGATCTCGTAGAGGAGGGGTTCCATGCCACGGGTCAAGAGAAGCGTCGCGGGTCGCAAGAAGCGACGTGAGGTACTCAAGAAAGCTAAGGGTTACTACTCGTCGCGAGGCAAGCACTACCGGGCCGCGCACGAGCAGATGCTCCACTCCGGCACTTACGCGTACCGGGATCGCCGAGCGAAGAAGGGTGAGTTCCGCAAGCTGTGGATCATGCGGATCAACGCCGCTGCCCGCGAGAACGGCATGTCTTACTCGAAGTTGATGTCGGGCTTGCGCCTTGCTGAGGTCGAGGTAGACCGGAAGATGCTCGCCGAGCTTGCCGTCAACGAACCGCAGGCATTCGCCGCGATCGCGGAAGCTGCGAAGCAGCAGCTAGAGAAGGCTTCTTAAGCGGAACAAGGCACCCTCACCAGTTTGCGCAACCCGCGCGTGCAACGTGCGCGCCGGTTGCTCAAGCGTTCTCATAGGCGCGAAGACGAGGCCTTCCTGCTCGAGGGCAATCGGGCGCTGTCAGACGCCCTGGCCCATGGGGCTTCCGTGGGCGAGATCTTTGTCACCGAAGAGCTTGCCGACGACCCGATCGTTACGCGGGCGGGCGAGCTAGGGGCCCAGATCCACGTGGTCGGTGCTCCGATACTCAAGGCGGTCAGCGCGTCGGTTACGCCGCAAGGGATAGTCGCGGTTGCTGCCTCTCCCCTTAAAAGCCTTCAGGACATCGAACCTTCGTCCGGACTTCTACTGATCTTGGCGGCGGTTAGCGATCCGGGGAACGTTGGGACGCTGATCCGTACCGCTGCCGCAGCCGGCATGGACGCGGTGGTCTTGACGGAGGGATCGGCGGACCCCTTAAATCCAAAGACGGCACGGGCTTCTGCCGCCGCGTTGTTCACCACCACTCTGGTGGCCGACGTGACTCTTGGGGACTCGCTCGAGCGCGCCAGAAGCCTTGGTTACTCGGTAGTCGGAGCTGCGGGGGAGGCTGCGACCGACATCTACTCCTTCGACCTGACCCGCGCGACGGCCCTCGTCTTGGGGAACGAATCCTGGGGGTTGCCCGAAGCGTCACGGGACGTGCTCGATGACGAGGTTTCGATCCCGATGCCCGGTCGGATGGAGTCCCTGAACGTAGCCGTGGCGGGTTCAGTCATCGTCTTCGAAGCATTGCGACAGCGGATGTCCGACGGGTCGCCACGGGTATCCTCCGGCGAAGGAGGCCCAAGTGAGTGACGTTGGATTCGCCGAATTGATCTCGAAGATCGCGCATGAGCTGCGCTCCCCTTTGACATCGGTCAAGGGGTTTTCGGCGACCTTGGTGAAGCGATGGGATCGTTTCACCGATGAGCAACGCTTGCAGTTCGTCGAGACCATCCACGCCGATGCCGAGCGCATGGGCCGGATCGTCTCCGAGGTCTTGGACCTTGCTCGCCTCGAATCGAACCGCTTGGAGATACATCCTCAGGACGTATCGATCAGAGCGGTAGCGCAGCAGTCAGCGGAGCATCTCGCGGGGCTCGCCGGGGGGGACCGGGTTTCCGTCGAGATGGACGACCAAGTAACCGCTTTCGTCGACCCCGAACGCCTGGGCCACATGTTGCGAGCCTTGATAGAGAACGCGATCAAGTTCTCCGACGAGGGCCCGATAACGGTGACGGCGAACCCTGTCGACGGCGAGGTAGAAGTCATCGTGACCGACGCGGGGGTTGGGATCGAGCGATCGCGCTTAGCCGACCTCTTCTCGGGGCCGGCCCCCAGTGGGCAACGATCCGGACCTTCCGGGACGGGACTGGGCCTCTACCTCACACGACGTCTCGCCGAAGCGCATGGGGGACGCATCGACGTCACCAGCGACGAGGACAAAGGCTCGGTCTTCACGCTGTGTCTCCCCAGGCATGGAGCCGGCGAGGGTGACTGACGCACAGGAACTGACCACGAAGCTCGAGTCTCTTCGTGACGAAAGCGTTGCCAAGATCGAGCAGGCGGCCGACCTGAAGGATCTCGAGGAGGCAAGGGTCCGCATCTTGGGGCGCAAAGCCCCACTGTCGGAGGTCCGTTCGGGTCTGGGCAAGCTCCCGGAGGACGAACGCCGGGCCGTCGGCCAGGTGGCCAACAGCGTGCAAGGCGCCATCGAAGCGGCACTGGAATCGCGCCGCTCCGTTCTCGAAGAGGCAGAGCTCGAGGCCCGCTGGGACCGAGACCGTATCGATGTGACCCTGCCCGGCCGGGAGCGCGCGGTCGGCTCGCTCCATCCCCTGACGCGAACGATCTGGGAGATCGTCGACATCTTCGTCGGACTCGGCTACCGGGTCGCCGACGGGCCCGAGGTGGAGCTCGCCAGCTACAACTACGACGCCCTCAACTTCTCCGCCGACCATCCCGCCCGGACCCCGCAAGATGTCTTCTACATCGAGGGGACCGACGAGCAGGTATTGCTCCGGACCCATACTTCGCCGGTTCAGATCCGCACCATGGAGTCGCACCCTCCGCCGGTTTACGTCGTCGTCCCGGGCCGCGTCTATCGGCGCGACGAGCAGGATCCAACGCACCTGAGTGGGTTCGCACAGCTCGAAGGTCTCGCGATCGACGAGGGGATCACGATGGGCGACTTGAAAGGGTCGCTCGAAGCATTCGCCCATGAGGTGTTCGGGCGTGATCTCGATATCCGCCTCCGGCCCCATCACTTCCCATTCACCGAACCATCTGCAGAGATGGACGTTCAATGTTTCGCGTGCAAGGGCCGTGGCGGGGAGTGCCGGCTATGCCGCGGAGAGCGCTGGATAGAGATCCTCGGGTGCGGGATGGTGCACCCGTTCCTGCTCGAGTGGGTCGGTTACGACCCCGAGCGATACACGGGTTTCGCGTTCGGCATGGGGATCGAGCGGATCGCTGCTCTTGCTCATGGTGTGACGGATATCCGCTACTTCTGGGAGAACGACCTGAGGTTTCTGACCAACTTCGCGGGGCTGGCATGAAAGCCGAGATCGTATGAAAGTGAGCCTGAAGTGGCTCGATGACTACGTACGCGTCGACGTACCGACTCCCAAGTTGGTAGAGCTTCTCGATCTATCGGGGACGAAGGTTGAGGCCATCATCCAACCCGGGAAGCACGTCGAGGGTGTCGTCGTGGCCGAGGTGCTCGCTATCGAGAAGCATCCGAACGCCGACAACCTCTCGATGGTGAACGTGAAGGTCGGTGCCGAAGAGCACCGCGTCGTTTGTGGCGCCAAGAATTTCGCGGTGGGGGACAAGGTGCCCTACGCACAGCTCGGAGCACAACTACCCGGCCTGCAGATCACCGAGCGCAAGATCAGGGGTGAGGTCAGCAGGGGGATGTTGTGCTCAGCCTCCGAGCTAGGGGTCTCGAAGGATCACTCGGGGATCCTCGTTCTGCCGTCCGATTCTCCATCCGGAGCGGATGTCAAGGCGCTGTTGGGTCTCGATGACACGATCCTCGACCTCGAGATCACTCCGAACCGTCCCGACTGCATGGGCATGATCGGGATCGCTCGGGAGGTTGGCGCGCTCCTGGGAAATGAACTGAGGATCCCGGAGCTTCCGGCCGATCCGTCCCCACCGGATGCCGTCTCGGTCAAGGTTCGTCTTGAGGACGGGAAAGGTTGTCCTCGATACGTCGCACGGTTGATCGAAGCCGTCACTCCCGGACCCTCCGTGGCGTGGATGGCGGCGCGGTTGCTGGCTGCCGGCGTGCGGCCGATCTCGAACATCGTCGACGCGACGAACTACGTTCTGTTGGAAACGGGCCACCCATTGCACGCGTTCGACGCCGACAAGGTCGATAAGCGAACGATCGTCGTGCGGCGGGCGTTCGCAGGCGAGCGTCTCACGACCCTGGATGACGTGGAGAGGACCCTCCAAGCT
>JAXDJQ010000187.1:0-9348 GCA_034667565.1 Actinomycetota bacterium | reverse complement strand
AGCGCGGCACGAGGCGAGCGACTCAGACGACCTCGATCTACCCCCCATGGGGCTGCGCGTCCGGTTGAGAGCAGACTTTCCGATAGACGATTTCCCGCCTCAAGCACGCGTGATCCTGCTCGCCCTTCAACGCTACGGGATGATGCTGGCGGATAACGGGGGTAACTGGTTCATCACAGGCGAACCGAGTGAGCAGTGGATCCTGGAAGATCTCGATGCGCTCAAGGACGTGACGGGCGCCGACTTCGAGGTCGTCGACTCAAGTTCATTAGAGCTTCCCGACTGAGATTCGAGGAGGTTGCCCCCGGTCAGAGGAGGTAGCTATGTTCACGATGGCAACGGACGCCTTGGAGATCGTCGCGCGCACTGCACTCGTCTATGTGGGGGTGTTGATGGGCCTGCGCCTAGCAGGGAAGCGGGAGCTGGGCCAGATGACCGTGTTCGATCTAGTCGTCGTACTTCTGATCGCGAACGCGGTTCAGAACGCGATGACGGGGCCCGATTTCTCCGTGCAAGGCGGCCTTTTGGCAGCCATCGTCTTGCTGGTTCTCAACCGGGCTGTCACCTTCCTGCGCATGCACAATGAGTCGTGGGGGCGGTTCCTCGAAGGCATGCCGACGGTACTCGTGCAAGATGGAGAGTTCCTCGAGCCTCGCCTCAAAAAAGAAGGTTTGGAACGCTCTGAGATCGAAATGGCGATGAGGGAGCATGGCGTAGAGAGTGTGAAGGAGGTTCGTCTGGCGGTCCTCGAGACTGATGGGTCCATCAGCATCGTGCCCAAGACGGCTACTGTCTTGAAAACGCGTCGACACGTGCGCCAGCTCAGACACTGAGCGCCCTATGAGCCCGACGCCCCGCCGGTGCCGTGGGTCCGCTCTAGCATCAACCGAAGTCTGACCTGCTCGGACTGTAGGTGCTTGAGCAGCTCGAGTGCGTCCCGGTTCACCTGGTAGTCGTGCTCGGCTTCGTCCCGATCGCGGGCCGCCTGGCGATTCTGGCTCATCATCACGAACGGACCGGTGTAAGCCGCCTGGAACGACAGCATCAGGTTCAGCAGGATGAACGGGTAGGGATCGAACGGTTTGCCGCCGATCCAGTCCCGGATCAGGAAAGCGTTGCCGACTATCCATAAAGCCAGCAGGGACGTCTGCACGATGATGAAGGGCCATGATCCCACCCGCGCCGCGACCGCGTCGGCGATCCGTTCGCCCGGCGTTCGACCCTCCCCGAGGTGTCTGACGTTGGCCGGATGTCGCTCTTCACCGAGTTGAATGATCGGCTGTTTCATCTGTCCTCCCCATGGTTCGGACGGCGCCTGAGGCTCCGGCGCCGGATCAGGAACCACGATTCAACCGCGGTCACGAAGGACCGACAATGAAAGATCGCTCAAGGATGGTTCTGGCTCGGGTCCGTCTCTCCGGGGAGACGTATAGACCACATCCGACAGCAGGGTGGGGCGTACCCTCAAGCGATGAGCGATGAACCGAATGATCAGTTGACGGGCCTGCCAGTAGGAACCGAGATCCTCCGCAATCCCACCCAAGCCCAACAGGACAAAGATGTTGGTTTCCCCGACGACACCGAACTCATCGGGCGTCACGGGAAACACTTCCACTTGATCGGGGGCTCGCACCGGATGGCGATCGAAGTTATCCACTTCGTTGAGCGCAGGGAAGGACCCCTCAAGAAGCTGGAGCAGGTCGAAGACAAGACCGTGTATCTGCTCCCCGAGGGGATCGACCTGATGGAGGCGAGGAGGATCGGTTATCGCTTGCTGGACGAAAGTCACTTCGAGCCAGACCTTGGGCCAAAGTGACTAGGGGTCCACTGTTTTTCTAGCCTGACCCACTCAGATCCCGGATGCTCTCGACTAGGCGCCCGGCTTCGTCCCCCGCTAGACCCATGTCCCTGTCTGCAACGCTTTCGCTCAGCACCAGTAGGTGAGCGTCGATGCGAGTTAGGTCGATCGGATCGAGGGTGGCAGCGAAGCGGTCTCGTATCCATTCGAGGGTTGCTACGTCACCAGTCACTCCTCCGAAGTTCCGCACTGACGCATCAACCGCGAGCTGCTTGGTCCAGAGAAGGAAGCGGCCGAGATCGACCTCGGCCGGAGGCCGATATCGAAGCTCGAGATCCAACGCGGACTGTGCTACATCGATAGCAGCCGTACTTGCATGCATCACGTCGCGGTCTTCGATCCCGCTTCCGAGAGCGTCGAATGCACGCTCCATCTCTCCGGCGAGCCTGGGAGGCAGGTCGCTCGACGCGTAACTCTTCCACGCGCGGCTCAGGGCACCGAACTTCGCTCCCGCGACTCGCCACCGTTCGGCTCGGACGGCTGCGTAGATCCCGTCGCTACTCGTCCAGATGGCGGCCAGACCTGGCGGCACGGGACCCTCGACAGCGTCGGCGGGGACAGCTAGGGCCATCGCCTCGATCTCCCCACGATCGCGGGTGAAGAATTCGCCATAGCCGGGAGCGAAGACCTTGTCGCTGACGGCCGCGTCGTCGTGGAGTTCTTTCGCGATCATGGCTCCCTCGACCGGCCCGGTTGGACCCTCCACAGTCTTGTCCACGGTCTTCACGGCGACTTCCTCAAATGCGAGCCCGGGGATGTTCTCGGCTCGATGAACGTCGCCGATCCGCGGATCGGCCGGCATGATCATCGCAGGAGGCCCGTCTCTCCCTGCTAGCCACGTCCCTTCGGTGGAGAAGATCGTTCCGTTCCGGTAATCGAAAACGCTCTCGCCGAAGTACCAGACCGATCCGTCATCCGCCTGTGCGTAGAGGTCGATCGCGGCCTCGGTGATACGGCCTCCGAGATACGCGATGTATTGGGATACGCGTGTCTCGACCGACCTGTTCTCACTCCACTCAACGGTAGTGGTCTCTGGCAAAAGGGTGGTTTCGGTGTGGAACGCTTTGCCATCAACCCTTCCACTGAATACGACAGAGTGGAGGTTGCTCACTGGGAACAGGGGGTTGGTGATGTCGGTGGGGTTCGAGAACGTGGGTTCATTCAGATCAACTCTTTGGGCGTCGGGTGCAACCGGGAGATCTCCGAGTCCCGCCGCCACTAGTTGATCGCGGCTCGGCTGCGGGAGCAACCGAGAGATGGCTGCGGGCTCGTCCTTGCCCTCAGGTTCGCAAGCGACCAGGGCAGCGACAGACGCGACGGCGACCATCACAGCGACCAACCGCCCAGCTTTCAGCATCTCGTGAGCCTAGAAGAGCGAATCTGAATCGATCCTGAATCGTGACTTTATGGGCTGTGTCGATCATCGTTCAGAAACTCTTCAGGTTGTTGTCTCTATCTTTTTGAAGTCAGTGTCGGTCGTGGGAGGAGATGGATCATGATCCGGAAGATAAGCAGGTTCGGCACAGCGATTGCTACGGTGGTCATCGCGGCATCTTTAGGCGCCCATCAAGCAGAGCCAACTTTCGCTGCACGCAACGCAGCTGCCGAGCGGGTCGATCCGCGTCAGAAGCCGTACTTCGACCCAGCGAGGTTCACCACCCGCATCGATAACGCCTGGTTCCCGCTGCGCCCCGGCATCACCTACGTATACCGCGGCTCATCTGAAGACGGACGGACACGCGACGTCTTCACGATCACCCACAAGACGAAGGTGGTCGACGGCGTGACAACGCGCGTGATCAGCGACCGGGTCTACCTCAACGGTCGCCTTGAAGAGCGAACCCTCGACTACTACGTTCAAGACGACCAAGGCAACGTCTGGTACTTCGGCGAGGACACCGCCACGTTGGACAAGAATGGCAACGTGAGATCTACGGAAGGCACCTGGCACGCTGGAGAGAACGGAGCCGAGCCCGGCCTCTTCATGGAGGCTAACCCCCAGCCCGGACACGTCTTCCAGCAGGAATACCAGCGCGGTGTTGCGGAAGATCATTACAAGGTGCTAACGCTCGCGGGGTTCGTGAAGGTGCCCTTCGGCACGTTCGGCGCCAACAAGCTTCGCCAGAAGGTCCTCGTGACCAAGGAGTGGACCCCGTTAGAGCCCGAGGTCCGGGATCACAAGGTCTATGTCCGAGGCATCGGGCAGGTCAAGGAGGTTGCCGTACGCGGTCCGCATGAGGTCGGTCGGCTCGTGAAGATCGTCCGCCGGTAGCGATGAGATAGAGATACGAGCGATGCGCGTGCTGGTGGTCGAAGACGAGAAAGGCCTGGCCTCCGGACTGAAACGGGGTCTGGAGGCCGAGGGCTTCGCGGTTGACGTCGCCTTCGACGGCTCCGAGGGGTTGTGGATGGCTCGCGAGAACGACTATGACGCGTTGGTGCTCGACATCATGCTGCCGGGCCTCAACGGTTTCAAGATCTGCTCATCTCTGCGTGAGGATGGAGATTGGACTCCGATCTTGATGCTGACCGCAAAGGATGGCGAACTCGATGAAGCCGAGGCTCTGGACAGCGGCGCGGACGATTACCTAACGAAACCCTTCTCGTACGTCGTGCTCCTAGCCCGCTTGCGGGCATTGATGCGAAGGGGCGCGCCCGAACGACCGACCGTGCTCGCCGCGGGGGATCTCACGCTCGACCCTGCGAGCAGGCGATGTATCCGAGATGGGACGCCCATAGAGCTCACTCCACGAGAGTTCTCGCTTCTCGAGTTCCTCCTGCGACGTAAGGGAGAGGTTCTCTCCAAGAGACAGATCCTCGATCATGTGTGGAACTACGACTTCGAAGGCGACCCGAACATCGTCGAGGTGTACATCCGACACCTGCGCGACAAACTCGATCGACCCTTCGGTCGTGGCGCCCTCGAGACCCTGAGAGGAGCCGGCTACCGCCTTGCCGCAGATGGAGGATGACGGTGCAGCGAATCCGAGGCGAGTGATGCTCGGGTCCGTGCGCGCTCGTACGACCGCGGTTGCAGTTGTCGTGGTCGGCCTCGCAGTATCGGCATCGGCTCTGCTGCTGGTAACCGTCATGCGTCGAGAGTTGATCGATGAGCTCCGAGCCAAGGCCCTGCTCCGAGCCCAGGTGGTGGCCTCGACACTGGAAGCAGGAACGGAACCGACGCGCCTCAGCCTCGGTCATGAAGACGAGACGTTCGTTCAGGTCGTCGACGATGATGGGACCGTCCTCGCGTCCAGTCCGAGCTTGCATGACAGTCCACCCGTGGGCCAGGACATCGATCCGACCGGTGAGATCACCACGGGGGCAGGGTTCGGCGACCCCGAAGACAGATTCATGGTGGTGGAAAAGGCCGCGAGAACACCCCTGGGGCCATTTACCGTTCTGGTCGGCTGGAGTCTCGACCCCGTGACGGCAAGCACATCGCTTGCTACCCGACTCCTTGCCGTCACCGGACCCGGCCTGGTGCTCATCGCGGGAGCGATGACATGGTTGCTGGCCGGTAGAGCCCTTTCTCATGTTGAAAGCATCAGAGCGGAAGTTGCCGACATCTCCGGTTCCGACCTTCACAGGCGGGTCCCCCAGTCGGAGGGAAGCGATGAGATCGACCGTCTCGCGCGGACGATGAACGAGATGCTCGCCAGGTTGGAGCAATCGCACAGGCAAAGGGAATTGTTTGTTGCAGATGCCTCACATGAGTTGCGCAATCCGATCGCTGCGATCAGGCACCACGCTGAGGTTGCCATGGCCCACCCCGATCAAACGTCGGTCGACGAACTTGCTCGTGACGTCTTGGATGAAGACCTTCGTCTTCATCGGATAGCCGAAGACCTCCTGTTGTTGGCGAAGATCGATGAACATGTCATGCCACGGGACCGCGCCGACATTGATCTCGACGATGTCGTGCTGGACGAAGCTCGTCGGCTGAAGCAGACGTCACCTGGGTTGAGGATCGATACCTCTGAGGTCTCTGCTGCCCGCGTTAGCGGGGATCCCGAAGCTTTGGCTCGCATGATCCGAAACCTGGCCGACAACGCATCTCGCCACGCGACATCGAAGGTCACGTTCGTGCTAAGAGAGTCAGGCTCGGAAGTGATCGTGGAGGTTGCTGACGACGGCAGTGGGGTCGCACCAGAAGATCGGTCGGAGATATTCGAGCGCTTCACCCGCTCGGGGGAGGCTCGGGATCGCGCCTCGGGCGGCGCGGGTCTAGGCCTAGCCATCGTTTCGGCAGTTGTGACCGCCCATGGAGGTTCGGTGCGGGTCGGAGACGGGCCCTTAGGCGGAGCTCACTTCGAAGTGGTGCTGCCCAAACCTTGACCCGAGCCGCGTTCAGGCTCGTTTCAGGCCAGAACCATAAGGTCAGCTCATCCGATCGAGACGAGAATCAAGCTAAGAGGAGGAACGAGATGCGCAAGCGGATAGCGGTGGTCGTCGCAGCAGTTGTAGCCGCGGCCCTCCTGGCAGGTGGGGCGGTAGCCATCGCCAGCGGAGACTCCGAGGGAGGGGTCACGGGCCCCGACGCCGACCAGGCCGTCAAGGCCGCGCTGGAAGCCACGGGTGGTGGCACGGCCAATTCGGTCGAGCTCGACGACGAGAACGGCGCGGTGTGGGAAGTCGAGGTGACAAAGGAGGACGGCCACACGGTCGACGTCCGACTCTCGGATACCTTCGCGGTAGTGGTGATTGAGGGTGATAGCGAAAGCCCCGACGATGATGACGAGAGCTAGATCAGAGATCGTGGCCTGCCAGTAGCGGGTGGGAGGGGTGGAACACCCGGCCGTCGAATAACTTCCTAGACCCCGGCTCTAGGAAGGTGCCCCCATGACACGCAAGATCGCGTCCATCGTCCTCATCGCTCTTCTCGCCTCGGTCATCACAGGCCCTGTCGAAGCGAAGAAGAAGCCCAAGCCGGCCCCGATCACCTATTACTTGAATTGGGGCGGCGATTGTGCGGGGTATGGCTTCTTGAGCCTGACCTCGCAACCTAACGACGCGTCCTGCGCGCTGTTCTTCCCTGAGCTCGGCAACTCCTACTCGTTCTTCGGCGACGAGGGAACGCCCTTCGCGCTCGACGCCAGCAAGGTCATCACGCTCGACTTCGTGCTCAATCAGGTCGCAAGCCTGGCCGCGGACTTCGAAGTGGTTTTGGAAGGTACCGTCAACGGAAAGTCCGCTGAGATCGCTTCAGGAACCCAAACGGTTCTGGTCGGAGTTTCAGCGACGCCTGCTGCGGTCCACTATGACCTCGAGCCCGACCCGTCCTTGAATGGGGCGAGGATCTCTGACCTACGGTTGACGGTCACCTGGACCAACGGCGTTACCTACTCGACGATGGACCTGCAATCCGGCTCCGCAACCCTGGTCATCACCGGCGCGAAATAGAAAGGGCCCCAGAAGTGGGGCCCTTTCTACGAGACGGAAGTTCGGATCAGGCGGGCGGTGCCTGCTCCGGGATGAGACCGAGCTGCTGCATCATCTTCATCTGGTCGGTCTGGCCCCAGTGTTCGGCGGCCTTGCCATCCACCATCCGAAGGATGTCGATGCCCTGGATGTCGATCTTCTTGCCCGTTGCCGGCACGCCCATGAATTCACCCGTGTTCGTGCCGGTCATCCGGAAACGCCAGCACACTTTGTCGTCCTCCACGAGGATGTCTTCCATCGCCATCTCGACGTCGGGGAAGGCCGCGAAGATCATCCCGAAGAACTGCTTCGCCACCTCAGGTCCGGTCCCCTCGATACCTGGGAGCGTCTCATGCTCGACGAAGTCGGCCGTGAGGTAGTCATCGAACGCATCGACGTTATGGGCGTTCATCTCCTCGAGCCATTCTTTGGCCAACTGCTTGTAGTCGTGTTCGGACATTAGGCACCTCCTGGGCCTGGATGAACTAGCTTCCAGCACACTCCTGAAGGGAGGGCCGGTCAATGGGGTTAGTGGCCTAGTTGACGGTGTCCTAATTGTCGGTGCCCGAGCTGGCGTTCGGCGAGGAGAGCTTCGGCAGCCAGCGGATGCTCCGGGGGTCGGGCATCCGATTCACATCCATCCTCGGCTTCGCCTCTGCACCCGTCATCCCCATCGTCTCCCTTGATGCGATCGCTACCGGCTTCTCCATCGAGACGGTCATCGCCCTCATTCCCTTGAAGGAAGTCGTTGCCGTCGCCGCCGGTTAAGTAATTGATGGCAAGATCGCCGATGAGTCGATCAGCGAACGACGAACCCTTCACTGCTTCGAAGCCCGTTATGGATCCATCGTCGGCGACGGAGTGCATCGTTCCTGCTATCAGATCGACGCTCACCCCGGAACCAGACAGGCCGAAGCTGATGAGGTCGTAGGTACCGTCACCGCCGGCGGCTGAATCGGATGGGTCGGCGAGGACGTAGTCATCGCCACCTCCTGCCGAAAGTACGTCGGCGCCTGACGCTCCCATCAAGAGATTGGTCTTGGTATCGCCGGTGATCGTGTCGGTCTCTTCTGAACCGAGCACGTTCTCGATGCCTGCAAGCGAGTCGGAACCTTGCCCCGACGCAACTCCGGCGGTGAGGTCAACGTTCACAGCAGGGCCATTCTGGAAGGACGCGAGGTCAAAGTTGCCGCGTCCGTCGATCGTGTCGTCGCCCAGCCCACCTTCGAAGTAGTTGTGGGCCGCGTCGCCGCGCAGTACATCCCCGAACGGGGTTCCGAACACAAGCTCAACGCCTTCGACCTGGTCCGTTTCCCCCGAAACCTGAGCGGTTCCCGCGGCCAGGTCTACCGTTGCGCCCGCGGCAGAGAAGAAGTAGTCGACCGCGTCTACAGTTCCTTCGCCCCCGTAGATAAGGTCGTTTCCTTCGCCTCCGTCCAGAAAGTCGTTGCTACCGCGACCCCAGATCTGATCGTCACCACCGAATCCCGTGACGATGTTGACGCCGTCGTCCCCGATGATGACGTCAGGGTCATCCGATCCGAAAACGTTCTCGACACCGGTAAGCGTGTCGTTGCCCTCGACTCCGGCTGCACTGCCACCTCTGAGAGTCACGAGCGCGCGGTTGTAGAAGATGGCAGTGTCCCCGAAACCTCCACTCGGGTTAGCGCCGCCATTCAGGACGTCGTCACCCGCGAGACCACTGAGAAAATCGGAGCCATTGCCTCCAGCAAGAACGTCGGGCCCGTCCTCGCTGAAGGTGGGCCCGCCGTATCCAATCAGGTCGTCGTTGCCATCTCCTCCCAGAAGGATGTCGCCGCCCGCCCCGCCGTCGATGGTGTCGTCCCCACCGCCTCCACAGATCAGATCCCCCCCAGCCAAGCTATCCACCTTGTCGTCCCCAGCTCCGGTGAAGATCACATCGGGCCCGGCCGTCCCCTCCAGATCGTCGGCTTGCGCCGTGCCGACGATGGTCGCAGTTTTCCCACTGCACGTGACGGCTCGAGCCGAGGCCGGAGTTGGAAGCAGAGCGATGACGATCGCGAGAGCAGCGGATGCTTGGAGATACG
>JAXDJQ010000186.1:0-3434 GCA_034667565.1 Actinomycetota bacterium | reverse complement strand
GATCTTCAAACCGGTTCGATACGACGCCAGCAATGTCACCGCGATCACGTGCACGTAGAGCAGGAATCGCAGAGGACTGAGCACGCCACCGGCCGCGTACAGGATCCATGCGAGATAAACGCCGTCTACCAACAGCGAGATGCTGATGATGGCGAGCCCCCGGCCCGTGTCCATCCTGCGAAGACCCTCGGCAACCGCCGTCACCAATAGGTAGAGAGCGGTTCCGAGCAGGAGGTCTGAGAGCGTCGCGCCGATAACATCCGGGGTGAAAAGCCCCGCTCCAAGGACGAGCGCAGCCATGACCACGCGCAAGACCTGAAGCGATCCCATGCGCTCCGCGAGGGAGGCGATCTCTAGTGATTGAGGGCGTACCCCTTGCGCCCCAGGGCCCATCCTGCGCCTAGGTGAAGCTCAGGAGGTCTTGCTCGGAGTCGACCGGAGCGAGTGCAAGCTTCGGGTCACGGCTGTCGATCCGGCTCTGGATGGTCAGGAACGCTAGGACCATCAGCACCAAAAGGACGGGGAAGACGGCCTGTTGAGCAGCTTCTGCGGCGATCTTGCCGATCTCAGAGATCACACTCTCGTGGCTGTCGGTCGCAGAGGTAGCGAATGCCACAGGGCTCGTCTCCTGCAGACCTTTGATCTTCTCGGCGTCGGCCTGCATCGCAGCTGCGAAGTCTCGTCCGAGAACCTCCGCTGAGGTTGACCGACCGGATGACGATGGGCTCCGAGCATCCTTCTGGCGGCCGTCCCGGTCTTTGGACCTGGCTCCGGAATGGCCGCTCAGCCCTGCCGTGCGCTCGACCGCTCCTGTAACGGTGTCGACGGTCTCACCGACCGTTCCACCGCCTACGTTGCCGACGGTGTTGTCGACCTCAGTGACGGTGTCGTGGGCGGTCTGCGTTGTGTGATCGACAACCTGGTTAACCGTGTCGGTCACGCCATCGAGAGGTCCAGGGTTGCTGCTGCCCGGGTCACCGGAGCCGTCATCGGCAGCGCCGGAGTTGGTGCCTCCACCGACCAGGGGATCGGTGACTCCACTGACGATCCCGGACCCCGAATCTGTGCCCCCTCCGACGACGCCGCCGACCGCGTCACCGACACCCGCGATCTGGGCATGGGCGGCTGGGGCCAGCCACATAGCCATCACGAAGATCAGTACGAACGTGCTTGCGGCCGTACGGGTCCTGGATCGGGCTGGTGAGTTCATGTGATTGATATCGGCAGGGGGCCCCGCTTCCTTGACTAGATAGCTACTAGTTATCTCGGTGAAAAGATATGCGGATGTGGTGTATAAACATCCATCTATGGGCCTAACAGCGAGCGTTATGGGTGCATCGGGATACAGCGCGGCCGAGCTGTTGAGACTACTCGGCCACCATCCGAGCATGTCAGTAGTGGCCCTCGGGGCTAGGTCACACGCCGGGGCGGTGGTGTCATCCGTCCACCCCCACCTGGGGGACGGCGACCACTCCTTCGAGACATCTGAGGCCGCGGCCTCCGCGGACGCAGATGTCTGCTTCTCGTGCATGCCGTCTGGATCGCTCGCGCCCTTACTTCCGACGATCGCAGCACCCATCGTGGTCGACCTTTCCGACGAGCATCGAGGCGAACCTGGCTGGACCTACGGGCTTGCCGAACATGCTCGTGGCGCTCTAGTGAACGCGACGCGCGTTGCGAATCCCGGTTGTTATCCGACCGCGATGTTGCTTGGACTCATCCCTTTCGTGCGAGCGCATCTGGTCGAGGGGCCCGTGATCGTTGATGCACTCTCAGGTGTCTCCGGAGCCGGCAAGGGCCTTGATGAGGCGCTGTCCTTCACGGCGCTGCATGGGAGCGCAACCAGCTACGGCCCCGTCCCTCATCGTCATGTTGCGGAGATGGAGCGCGAGCTAGGACGTTTCGACGGCGGCGAGATCAAGGTCTCGTTCACTCCGCACCTCGTGCCGATGGCGCGCGGAGTCTTGGTCACGGCGCGTGCGGGAGCGATCGGCGTAAAGGACGACGCGCACGCCTTGTCGGTGTTGCGCGATGCCTATGCGGGGGAGGAGTTCGTTTCGGTTATCGAGGAGTGGCCGACAACGAAAGCGGTGCTTGGAACGAACCGAGCGATCATGTCGGCTCGGGTCGATCGTCGCGCCGGATTCCTCATCGTTTCGATCGCTATCGACAACCTCGGAAAGGGTGCCGCCGGTCAGGCCATCCAGAATGCGAACATCGCCCTTGGCCTCGACGAGACCTCCGGTCTCGACCGCTGGGGTGTGTGGCCGTGACGTGGCCCCAAGGCGTTAGGAGCGCCGGGGTAGCTGCCGGGATCAAGCCTGCTGGAGACCTTGACCTGGGGTTGATCGTCACCGAGCAACCTGTCGAGTGGGCCGGGACGTTCACCAGGAATGCAGCCGCAGCAGCGCCAGTCCTATGGTGCAAGGGCCGTATCGGATCCGCGGTGCGTGCGATCGTCGTCAATAGCGGGAACGCGAACGCGTGCACCGGCGCGGAGGGGGTGTTGGCGGTCGAGCGTGCGACGGATGCCGCCGCGGTGCAGGTCGGTTGTTCGCCGACCGAGGTCCTGGTGGCGTCTACCGGTCCCATCGGTATCCCACTACCGGTCGAGCGCATCGAGTCGAACCTCGCGCACGCCTTCGACTCTCTCGTCGAGGATCCCGAGCCGTTCGCACGATCCATCATCACTACCGACACTCATACGAAGGTAGTGAGGGCAGCTGCGGGAGACGCCACCGTCGTTGGGGTTGCGAAGGGGGCCGCCATGTTGGCTCCCAACATGGCCACGATGTTGGCGTTCATCGTCACGGACGCCGCTCCCAGCGAGGGAACCCTTCAGCCGGCACTCACAGATGCTGTTCGGGTCAGCTTCGATCGGATCTCCGTCGACGCATGTGAGTCGACGAACGATTCCGTCTTCCTCCTAGCTACGGGCAAGCACGCGGTGGTGCCGGATGTTCTCTCCCGCGCCGTGACCACCGTTTGTCGAGAGCTAGCGGAGATGATGGTCAGAGACGCAGAAGGTGGCTCCAAGTTCGTGCGCATCCTCGTCACCGGTGCCACGGACGATCACGCAGCTGCGGCACTTGGCAAAGCGGTTGCTGCCTCGGCTCTGTGGCGCGCTGCGGTCAACGGTGGTGACCCAAACTGGGGACGAGTGTTGTCCGCGTTGGGGAGCCACGATCGTTCGTTGGTGCTCGACAACATGACGGTGGCGATCGGGGCGGAAACGGTGTTCGACAAGGGCCAACCCATCGGTTCGCTCGATGGGGCCCGCAAGGCGATGGATGTCGACGAGTTCGAGCTCTCTTGTGTGGTCGGCCATGGATCGGGTGCCGCTGAGGTCCTCTCTTGTGACCTATCGACGGATTACGTGCGCTTGAACGCGGACGGCTCGACATGATCGATGCGGGGGCGGCGAACAAGGCCGC
>JAXDJQ010000185.1:0-4163 GCA_034667565.1 Actinomycetota bacterium | reverse complement strand
TGGACACGGGGCTCGAAGGCAAGGGTGTCATCGTCACCGGTGGAGCAGGCGGCATCGGGTCCGCAGTAGCGCGCGAGTTCGCCGCCGAAGGAGCGAAGGTAGCGGTGCACTACCGCACCAGCGGGGCGCGCGCCGAAGATTTGGCCGCCAAGCTCGGCGGCGTGGCCATCGGAGCGGACCTCACGATCGAGGAACAGGCCGACGCTCTCGTGCCGGCGGCGTTGGAACGTCTCGGGCGCGTCGACGTTCTCGTAGCGAACGCGGGTAAGTGGCCTGAGGAGGACGTTCCCGTCTGGGAGATGTCTTACCACCGCTGGAGAGAGACGATCGCGGCGAACCTCGACAGCGTGTTCCTCTCGTGCCGTTCTTTCCTAAGTCATGTCGCCACGACCGGTGAGGGAAACATCGTGATCGTGTCATCGACCGCAGGGATCTTCGGAGAAGCCGGCCACGCCGATTACTCGGCTGCCAAGGCGGGCCTGATCGGTGGGCTCTTGCGGAGCCTGAAGAACGAGATCGTGCGCGTCGCTCCGCGCGGGAGGGTCAACGTCGTCTGTCCCGGTTGGACGGTCACGGAGATGACGCGCGACGCATTGAGTGACCCCACCCTCGAGCCTCGCGTAACGCGCACGATGCCGTTACGAAAGCTCGGTCAAGCAGAAGACGTTGCGCGCGTGATCGTGAGCCTTGCATCCGATCGCATCTCGGGGCACGTGACCGGTGAAGTCATAACGGTTGCGGGCGGCATGGAGGGCCGCGTCCTGCACGATTAGGAACCTAGAGGAGCTTGGGCAGGACCTGGTCTCGATAGAACTCGAAGAACGGATCTTGATCGGGACCGATCTGGTGGATGCAGAGATGGTCGAACCCGGCATCGGCGAACTTCTTGATCCCCTCGATGTGCTCTTCAGGGTCCGGTCCGAACGATCCCGACTCCTCGAGGTCTTCCTCCGTGATGTGCTCGGCGACCGCGGAGTAAAGGGATGGGAGTGCGAGCTCCTGCCCGAGTTGCCCGCCCATCGCCATGTTCGGCCACTGCTCTTTCGCGATCTGCAGAGCTTTCTGTTTGCTGTCGGCGTAACAGACCTGGACCTCGGCGTAGAGCGGCCCGTTCCCGCCCGCCTTCTTGAATGCCTTGATGATCTCTTCGTCGGGACCGGTGGACACAAGACCGTCACCGAGCTCGCCGGCGACCTTCGCCGCGTCCGGACCTCCTGCCGCAACGATGATCTCCGGTGATCTCTCCGGCAAGGAATAGATACGCGCATTCTCGACCGTGTAGTGCTTGCCGTGATGACTCTTGAGACCGCCCTCCCACAACAGGCGGATCACTTCGATCGCTTCGGCCATCATCTCGATCCGTACCGATGCTTCCGGCCAGCGATCGCCGAGGACGTGCTCGTTGAGATGTTCTCCCGAACCAACACCTAGGAAGAAGCGTCCTGGCATCAGCGCCCCTGCGGTGGCAGCTGCCTGGGCGATGATCGCCGGGTGGATCCGGATCGTCGGACAGGTGACGCCGGTCCCGACCCTCAGGTCCTCGGTCGCCTCCGCGATCGCGCCTAGAACCCCCCACACGAACGGGCTCTCGCCTTGTGCGTCTATCCAGGGGTGGAAGTGATCGGAGATCAAGGCGAACGAGAACCCTGCTTCCTCCGCTTGGCGCGCATACCGGACCAGATCACGCGGCCCGTGTTCTTCGCTCGAGAGTTTGTAGCCGATCTCCACGACGGGTTCTTACCCGCCGCCCCACACCTCTAACTAGGCCACGTGTCGGCCACGCCGACACCGGCCTAGCAACAGGGCCGGCGAAGCCGGTCCGCATTACTAGAGGATGCGTGCTCCCAGCGCGCTGGCGACCAGCTCGACCGCAAGCATCCCGGTCTCGTCGGCATGATCGAGGATGGGATTGACTTCGACGACCTCGAGCGACGTGAGGATCCCTGCCTCCGCGATCAGTTCCATCGCGAGGTGCGCTTCGCGATAAGACAATCCCCCGCGAACGGGAGTCCCAACGCCGGGCGCGATCTCCGGGTCGCAGACATCGACGTCGAGTGACAGGTGTACGAAGCCCGGCCCCCGCACGACATCGATCGCCTCGCGCAAGACCTCGGGAACACCGCGACGGTCGATATCCGCGATCGTGAAGACCGCAAGACCGAGGTCTTTCACAAGCTCCTTCTCACCGGGATCGAGTGACCTGATCCCTACCAAGGCGACCCGCGACGGATCCAACCAGGGTGGTCCTTCGAACCCATCGAGGCCGAACCCACATGCCCCGAGGGCAGCCGCAAGCGGCATCCCGTGCACGTTGCCGGTAGGAGAGGTCCCGGGCCGGTTCAGATCGCCATGAGCATCGACCCACAACACGCCGCCAAGACCATGAGCTGCGTGGAGACCAGCGAGGGTCCCCATCGCGATCGAGTGGTCACCGCCGAGGACGATCGGCATCTGACCCTGAGCCGCGATGTCCCGCACGCGTTCCGCGATCTGAGAACACGCAGCGAGGATCTCGGGGAGGTAGCGCGCGTGCTTGTCGTGCACGCTCGCTATCTCGGGCAGCTCGGCCTCGACGTTACCGAGGTCGGTGACATCGAGGCCCAGTGTTTCGAGGTGCTCGGCGAGACCTGCATAGCGGATCGCACTCGGTCCCATGTCGACCCCGCGACGCGCAGCGCCAAGGTCGAGGGGCGCTCCGAGTATCGCTAGCTTCGTATGAGTCGCTACGTTCATGAAACGATGTTGTCATGGATACAGCGAAAGGCCTAACCGCCGTCATCACCGGCGGATCCGCAGGGATCGGCGCTGCGACTGCGCAACGCATGGCCGAGGAGGGCTTCTCGGTGATCGTTGGAGCCCGCAGGTACGACCGAGCCCACGAGGTTGCAGAGCGCTGCGGGGGCCGAGCTCTGGAGCTCGATGTCACCAACGCCGACTCGGTCTCGGCTTTCTGTGACGCGATCGATTCCGTCGAGGTCCTGGTCAACAACGCGGGCCTCGCGTCGGGCTTCGATCCCCTAGCGGAGATCGCCGAAGAACGGGTTCGAGTCATGTGGGAGACGAACGTCATGGGTCTCTTGCGTGTGACGCAGGGGTTGCTCCCGAAAATCGAGGCTTCGGGGCGCGGCCACATCATCAACATCGGATCGACGGCTGCGATCGAGACCTATCCCGGTGGCGGTGGCTACACCGCTTCCAAGTACGCCGTCACCGCGATAACCGAAACCCTCCTCAAGGAGCTCCTGGGCAAACCGATCCGGGTGACGCAGGTGAACCCGGGACTGGTGGAGACGGAATTCTCGGTGGTTCGATTCGACGGCGATCGGGCCAAAGCGAAGAAGCCCTACGAAGGTCTCGAGCCTCTCGTGGCGGACGACATCGCCGATTGCATCGCGTGGGCAGCCACGCGGCCCCCTCACGTGAACGTCGACGAGATCGTCGTCAGACCTCTAGCGCAAGCAACCTCAACGTTGATCCACCGCGTGACTGCTCCATAACGCGCGTATCACTCGCGATCTCGATCACTCGGCGCTAGTCCTTCTCGTCGATCCGATCGTCGATCCGGTCCTCGAGGTCGAGCTGTTCCTTCGGTTCCAAAATGAACGACAACACCGCGGTTGCGGCGAGCACACCGATGATCACGACCAGTGACAGCCAGATCGGCACGTGGATATCGATCGATTCGACGAGCATCTTGGCGCCGACGAACGCGAGGATCACGGCGAGGCCGTATTTCAGTAGGTGGAGGCGATCCATGCCCCCGGCAACGAGGAAATAGACGGCCCTCAACCCAAGGATGGCGAACACGTTCGAGGTAAGGACGATGAAGGGATCCTTCGTCACCGCGAAGATCGCGGGGATCGAGTCGACCGCGAACAAGATGTCGGTGAGCTCGATGAAGATCAAGACGATGAACAGCGGGGTGGCCACCCGTATCCCGTTCTCGACCGTGAACAGCTTCTGCCCGTCGTATCGGGTCGTTGCTTTGAATCGCTTCTGAGCCATCTTCAGGATCGGGTTGTTCTCCGGATGGACCTCCTCGCCTCCGCCACGCGCTATCCGCACGGCCGTATAGATGAGGAACGCACCGAAGAAGTAGATGATCCATTCGAAGTTGTGGATCAACGCAGCACCAAGACCGATGAACACGCCGCGGAAGACCA
>JAXDJQ010000184.1:0-4475 GCA_034667565.1 Actinomycetota bacterium | reverse complement strand
CTACTGGACGGACTGATCGATCGTGGGTTCGTCAACGCGTTCGCAGGAACAACCTTGCCAAACCAGGGAAGCATCGCGCTGTTCGAATCTCTCGGTTTCGTGAAGGTCGCTCACCAGAAGAACGTTGGGTTCAAACTCGGAACGTGGCACGACGTGGGCTGGTGGCAGCTTCAACTTGTGGCTCCACCGGACGAGCCAACCAGACCGACGCGGTAGAAATACCGCATGGCGATAGAACCTGATACCAAGGACTGGACCTGGGTCCTAGACAAGCCCTGTGACGAGTGCGGATTCGAAACAAGTGCCTTCCCGCGCGACCAAGTCGGTCGGATGACGCGTGAGAACGCGTCTCGGTGGAGAGAACTGCTTGTGCACCCGCGGGCAAAGGACAGACCCACCGATGACCGGTGGTCGGCGCTCGAGTACGCGTGTCACGTTAGGGACGTGTTTCGTCTTTACGACGAGAGACTCGAGATGATGCTGGAACAAGACGGTCCGCATTACCCGAACTGGGACCAGAACGAAGCTGCCGTCGCGGGTCGCTACGAAGCTGCCGATCCCCTCATCGTTTCAGATGAGATCGACCAGGCAGCCGACGCACTAGCCACTCGATTCGACAGCGTCGGCCCTTCTCAGTGGGAGCGCACGGGATTCCGAAGTGATGGTGCACGCTTCACGATCGAGTCGTTCGCGCGCTACTTCATCCACGACCCCATCCACCACGTCGATGACGTCGAAAAGGGCTACGCGCTCCTAGAGCGTTGAGGGTTCCACACCTAGGGTTCGGCACGTAGGGGACGTCTCCACCTCGTCTCGACCTGGGAAGGTCCCCAACACGTGGTCGGCCGCATGGACGGTGACCCCGAACCAATACTTCTCGTTCTTGTAGTGATGCAACCGGTGCGCACGCCATATGTAGCGGTAGAGGCGCGAACGAGGTTGGTACCGCGAGTGGATCAGGTAATGGGTCCACTCGTAGGTCAACAGGATCCCTAAAGCGACCGCGGATGCCGTGACGCCCAAACGCATCGTCGGCAGCAGCAAGAGATAGATCACGAGGATCACTGGAACCGCACGCGTCAACACGGGCATCGGTACGAAGATCCACTCGACCCTACGGGGATCGGAATGATGAGCTCGGTGCTTACGCGCTACGAGCGGATCGATCTGGCGGCCGAAGATCTTGCGCGGCTTGAAATGCAGGATGAAGACATGGATCAGCCACTCCACGAAGGGTTCTGCAGCGATCAGCGCACCCAAAACCACGGCATCCCCGCGCGTCCACCCGGCCAGCGCTACGCGCGCAACCACCGCAGTGAGAAAAGTCGCGGAGATCAAGCGCGCGTTGCGATGGCTCCAGAAGAAGCGGGCCACGGCACCAAGTGACGTCGCCTTGCTCCCGGCCTCGTGTCCGGTCGCACCTTGGGTCTGCACGAGGAAACTCTAGAGGAACCTCGTCCTCACGTGCAGGAGGTTGCAGGGATCTTGGGTGTTAGCCCTCCGCGACAGCTTTCTTGAGCGCCTCGGGATCATTCGAGAACCAGGCCTTGATCGTCCCAGTCGTAGATGACGAGCCCGGGCACCCGATGCCGGCGACCCACGGCCATGCCGAGTACGCGGCACCCGGCTCCACTGCGACGGGCTCGGGCGTCGAGCCACACACCGTCGGACCGGAGCCGAGGTCCTGGACCCCGTCACCATCGCTGTCATAAGACAGGTCGATGTAGCCACTGGGGCTCAGGTCATCCTCGATAACGAAGATCGCGTAGGTCTCGTCGGCGCCGGTAGCGATCGCGGGGCATCCGGAACAACCGCCGCCTGCTCCGCCGACCCCGAAGGCTGGGTTCTCGTAGCGGACCTCGAAGGAGCGAACGACCGGCTTCTTGGGCTTCTTGCGCGCCTCCGCCGGGGCGGCCATGGTTGCAGCTACGAGTCCGAGTACCAGCAGGATCGTCCATGCTCGGCGCATTCGAGTACCTCCAGATCGGGTGAGACCACTGTTTTGTCTCTAGAAGGTTCGCCATAACCCACACCGACCCTCCCCGTCCGGGCGCGAAAGAGCTCGAAAAGACCCTCTCCGAGGGGTGGGGCTACCGATGCTCCGGGTTCGCGTTGTCCCAGCGGGTGCCGGCATCCCACTCCGAACGCTGGTTGCCGTAGGCGGGGAAGCCACCCCTGTCCTTCAACATACGGGCCGCGTGCAGCAGGTTGAAGGTCATGAAGGTGGTGTTGCGATTCGTGAAGTCATTGTTGAGTCCCATGCCATCGTCTCCGTAAGAAGGGCCGGGGCCGGCCTCTCCGATCCATCCCGCATCCGCCTGTGGGGGGATCGTGTATCCGAGATGTTGCAAGGCATACAGGATGCTCATCGAGCAATGTTTGATCCCATCCTCATTGCCGGTGATGAGACAGCCTCCTGCTCGGCCGTAATAGGCGTACTGCCCACTGTCGTTCAGCAAGCTCGAGTTCCCGTACAACCGCTCGATGAGGTGGGTACAGACAGACGACTTCTCTCCTAGCCAGATCGGCGACCCGATCACGAGGATGTTCGCGGCCATCACCTTCTCGAACACTCCCGGCCACTCATCCGTTTCCCAACCATGCTCGGTCATGTCGGGCCAGACGCCCGTCGCAAGATCAAGATCGACCGCACGCATGGTCTCTACCGAAACACCCTGATCTCGCATGATGCCGATGGACTTGTCCATCAATAGTTGAGTGTGTGACGGCTCAGGAGAGCGTTTCAGTGTGCAGTTGATGAATAGCGCGCTGAGATCGCTGAAATCGAACGCTTCGGTTGACATTACTTAACCGAGCTACTTGTCTTTCTTCGATTTCTTCTCCTTGCGCTTCTCCTTGAGATTCTTCTTGGGTGCCTTCTTTGAGTCTTTTGCCCCGCCTTTGTCCTTGCTTCCCACACGAACTCCTTTTCCTAGTTGGAGGTCAAAGGTACGACGAGCTAGCCTTTGCCGCCACAGGTCTGGCGATGTATCCAGCAGGAGGTGACATGGAGCGAGAAGAGCTCGAAGAAGTCCTCGCCTATTCCAACTCGTTCCTGGATGCGCTCCCCGAACGACCCGTCGGCAGCAACGCGACGGCCGATGAGTTGCGCTCGAACCTGGCGGGGCCGTTGCCGGAGGGTTCTTCCGCGGCCCCCGATGTGATCAGGGATCTCATAAAGGCTGCCGACGTTGGCGTCATGGGGACGACGAGCCCGCGCTATTTCGGATTCGTGATCGGGGGGAGCACACCCGCATCCCTGGCAGCCGAGTGGCTCACCTCGCTGTGGGACCAGAACGCGGGCCTGTTCGTCGGCGGACCCGCAGCATCGGTAGTCGAGGAGGTGGCAGGCAGCTGGCTCATCGAGATGCTCGGCCTTCCCCCGGCTGCATCCTTCGGGCTCGTCACCGGCGGGCAGATGGCCAACTTCACTGGCTTAGCCGCAGCCCGACATCACGTTCTGAACAAGGCCGGCTGGGACGTCGAGAGCGATGGACTTCAAGGTGCGCCGCGCCTCCGCGTTGTGGCAGGCCAAGAACGTCACTCCACGATCGACCGTGCCTTGAGGTACCTGGGACTCGGGACGAGCAACATCGAGCTCGTCGAGGTCGACGACCAGGGACGGATGGTGCCCGACTCGCTCTCCCAGGTGATCGCCGCCGGCTCCGGTCCGTTGATCGTCTGCGCCCAGGCAGGCAACGTGAACTCCGGCTCGTTCGACCCTATCGGTGAGATCGTCGACATCACACACGAGAATGAGGGTTGGGTACACGTCGACGGCGCCTTCGGCTTATGGGCCGCAGCAAGCGAGACCTACCGCCACCTGCTGGTCGGATTCGGCAGAGCGGACTCGTGGGCCACTGATGCGCACAAGTGGCTGAACGTTCCGTACGACTCGGGCCTGATCTTCTGTGCCCACCCAGACTCCCACCGCGGGGCCATGGGCGTCCGTGCCAGTTACCTGATCCAGAGCGAGAACGATGCAGAGCGGGATCAGATGGACTGGAACCCCGAGTTCTCGAGGCGGGCTCGAGGATTCGCTCTGTACGCGGCCATAAGAACGTTGGGTCGCTCCGGGATCGTGGAGATCATCGACCGGTGTTGCGCGAATGCACAGCGGTTCGCGGCCAAGCTATCGGACCGCGATGACATCGAGATCTTGAACGATGTCCTCCTGAACCAGGTCCTCGTCAGATTCTTGAGCCCCGACGGGGATCACGATGCGCGCACACAAGCAGTCATCACCGGCGTGCAGGAGGAAGGAACGTGCTGGCTGTCGGGCAGCACCTGGCAGGGCAAGGGAGTTATGAGGATCTCGGTTTCGAACTGGGCGACCACTGCCGACGACGTTGATCGCTCTGTCGACGCCATCCTCAAGGTGGCGCAACAGACCTAAGGACACGTTCAGCCGACCCTTCGAGGCCTGGTAGTCCTTTAGGCATGGCAAACACCTTCGCGCGCACCTTCGAATCGCT
>JAXDJQ010000183.1:0-4868 GCA_034667565.1 Actinomycetota bacterium | reverse complement strand
CTGCGCGCTCTCAGGTCTACCGCGCTTCACGGGCATGAACGGCGGCGATGGGCCCGGGCCGGAGCACCTCGGAACGATCACCGTGTCGCCGTCGATCGATTACCTGGAAGCCGCGTGCCGCGACGCGGCCGAAGGTCGGCCCGCAGACAAGTTCTTCATCGAGGCATGGATCCAGTCCGCGTCAGAGCCGGAACTTGCACCCGCAGGCAAGCACACTTTGTCGATCTTCTCTCAGTACGCCCCCTACGAGCTGGCTGAAGGAACGTGGGATACCCGTCGCGACGAGATCGGTGACCGGGTGATCGCGACCCTCGAGCAGTACGCTCCCGGCCTATCGGACCTCATCGAGGATCGTCTCGTTCTCGGCCCCCCCGACCTCGAAGACAGGTTCGCCTTGACCGGCGGGAACATCTTCCACGGCGAATTGCTGCCCGAGTGGTTGTTCGACAAGCGTCCCGCGGGCACGTGGCATCGCTACCGCTCGCCGGTTGCAGGCCTCTATATGTGCGGGTCCGGAACCCACCCCGGCGGGGGCGTGTGCGGGGCGCCAGGGCGTAATGCGTCCCGAGCCGTGCTGGCCGACCTGGTTTCCAAGGGGACCGAGCGGGTAAGTACCTCCTGACACCAGGTCAAGCTTCTGTAACGAGAGAAGCAACAGGAGGTGAAGCAGCATGGGTATCGGAGTGAGCCTGTTCTTGCTCGCAGTCGGTGCGATCTTGACGTTCGCCGTCGACGTTACGGCTACAGGATTCAACATCAACACGATCGGCGTCATCTTGATGATCGTCGGTGGACTCGGGTTGTTGCTCACGCTGCTGTTCTGGTCGGACTCCGCACCGCTGGGTGCGCGTCGCCGGACGGTAGTCAGTGAGGACCGCGAGGTCATCTAGCACCACGTTCTGCAAGACGAAGGAGGGGGCCGCTTGGCGGGCCCCCTCCTTTTTGTTTCTGCTAGTTACTCCAGAAGAGCATGTTCTTGAGCATCTGGTAGCCACCGTAGGTGAGGCCATAGTCGGCGAGCCCGAAGGGGTGGTCGTACTTCTCGGTCGGCGACGGTAGCAACGCGCCGATGAACCTGATGCGTCCACCGTGGTAGCGGATCTCGCCGTAGGACACCTGGGTGCGGTCACCGGTTGTCCCGATCGCCCGCTGCTTGCCTTTCGCCTTCTTCCATACGCCCTGCTCCACGTACCAGACGGGTGAGGAAAAGAGATCATCGTTGCTCGGGGTCTGGATCGAGTAGCCGAGGGGGACCGGTTCGTAGGTCTGACGACGATGGACCTCTGCGTCATCAGCGGTGGGATCGCACGGGTTCTGGTCATAGACGTTGCACGACATCCCTTCGGCCGCGCCGGGCTGGTTGATCTTCTTCGCGAGAGGGTCCTTGTAGGTGACCTCTCGGCCCGCGGTCGAGAAGTTGACATAGCCCGCGTAGTACTCCTTGACACCGATCCCGCCTTTGAACATTCCCATCCTCGGCATCATCCCGAGAGCGGAGTCGGTCAACACGAGGTTGCCGTCCTTGCGCGCCACCCACCGCCGCAGTTTCTTTCCGAGTTTCTTGTAGACGTGGTTGGTGATGACGATCGTGTCGTACTTCGTGCGCCAGCCCTTCGTCGTTGCGAGCTCCTTTGCAGTGACTCGTTGGAGGCGCGGACGAGTGAACGGTTCGAGGTCCCTCCAGAAGTTCATGCTGGTCGCCCGGTAGCCGATCTGTCCCGGGTCCGGCCACCCTTTCTCTGGGGTGAAGTCGATATCGAAATCGAAGACCCCTGCGGCCTCGCCGTCTACGATCCGCAAGCGGTACTTCCCGGGGGTCGGGAGGTTTGCCTGCAGGGCTTGGCCGGCCTGAACGTAAGCGGGCGACTGGTTGAAGTAAGTAGCGACGACTTCCCAGTCCTCGCCCTGGGCGTTCGGCTCGGCAGGTTTCTTACGCTCCAAGCGAGCTTCGCTCGCAGCACATCCGCCAACGCCCTGGACGTTCGCGCACGTCAGAGCGATGGATATGCCACCGTTGTACACGCCGTTGCCCGGACCCTTGACGTCGAAGGGATAGGTGAACGAGTTGTCCTGTCGGAGGCAGGGATCGCCGGGGCACGCGCTCGCGATGTCGTCTTGTTGCGGGAGCTTCGTGAACTTCGGCGGGATCGAGGTGCGGTTCGTCGGTTCGGTGACCTTGCCCCGGTTGAAGACGTAGGCAACCTTGCCCTTGGTGCGGAAAGTGGTCTTCTCAGGCTTCAGGCTGTAATTGATCATCGAATAGATCAACGACTTGTTGCCGTCGACGTGCAACTGTTCGGCATCTGGCTCGAAGCAGGACCCCACCCCGCAGTTGCTCAGGTGGCTCAGCGACATCTCATTGTCGAGACCGTCGGCGTTCAACCCGATAGGTGAATCGATCCAGTCACCCAGCGCCCCGGTCACTGTGTACGCGATCGAGTCCCAGATCGTGCCCCACTGGACGCCATAGACGCCCGGGTCGTCGGGGCCTGCGCTGTTCGGCTTGATCTGTGGAGACCAGGCCAAGCGCTTCTCGGCGTCGGCCCACGCTCCCTTGACCGTTTGCAGCACACGCTGGTTCTTGTCGTACGGGCGCTCCGCTCCACCGATCAAGGTAAAGCTGAACGCGCGGTTCACGAGTTGACCGTGAAGATCGATGCCGCCGGTCCACTTCGGCTTGCCGTTCGCATCCTTGGGTCCGATCGCCTGAAGGACCTTTCCGAACGAATGCGTCTCGGGCTCCGACCATGGCGTGTAGGGCCGGAACGTGAACCCTTGTGCCGGCCAGTCTCGGTTCAGGTCCATACCGTTGCCGTTGTAGCGCTGGTAGAACTGCGTGCCCGTTGTGCGCTCGCCCCGCTTCCATCCATCCGGGTTCGGATAGATGAAGTACACGACCGATCGTTCCAGCGCGTCGCCCGCGGTGACGGACTTGTTCGGTGTGGCCTCGAGGAGTGGGTGAGGTATCTCCCCTTCGTTCGCACAGACGTCAAGGTTGGGGGATTGTTCGCACGCCGACCACGTGACGAGGTCTTCGATCGCACGGGTCCCGCCTTCTGCCCCCGCTCGCTCGATCCCGTGGATCGACATCGGGAACACGAAGAACTTCTTGTTCTTATTCGGAACCGACTCGTCGGTCACCCGCACCATCACCAGGGGCTGGCGGTCACGAGCCACTCCGTCACCGTTCTCCGCACTCGCGGTCACGGGGATCCCGGCTGAACGGAAAGCCTCGCATGCTTGCTCGGGCGTCGAGACCTGGTGGCCCGAGCAGTCGAAGTCTTCGTCGAGCTTGTAGACCTCGATGAAGTTCTGGAAACCCTCTAGTTGTTCGAGGAACGCGAGCCCATCCTGCAGCTCTTGGAACTGGAGGAAGTCGACGGCGCACACGTTGCCTTTGGCCCACGGGGAGTAACCGGGCTGACCCTGGTTGCAGCCGTGGGGATCGGGGAAGACCCTGCCGTAGGCCGCGTAGGTCGTCTCGTCGGTCGCAACCGGACTCGCCGCCTGGACCGTGCCTTCCGCTGCTTGCATCCGCGGGGTCGCCGCCGACTGGCCGGTGAACACTGCCGCTAGAACGCTTGCGCCCGCTAAACCGATAAAGATCCGCCGCATCTACTACCGCCCCCTCAGAGCTCGCTTCCTGAGCCCCCAGGGTAGACCGCCGCTAGCGGCCGTATCGTTCGATGATCGTCACGATCCGGTCCTCGACGTTCTTGGCGGGGTAATACGACATGCCCGACGACAGGATCGAGAACTCGGCCCAGCTCTCGGTTCGCTGGAGATAGATCCACCCAGACAGGGCGGAGACCCCGTCCAGCGACCCCGTCTTCGCCCTGAGCTTGACGCCGTGTAGACGGTCCTCGAGCGTCCCCTGGCCGCCGGTCGGCAGACCTCGACGGAGGACCTCGTAATAGGGCTCGGTTGCCTCGACGCTACCAAGCAGCTTCACGATCCCGGCCGGCGCCACACGATTCGAGTAAGAGAGGCCCGAGGAGTCGTATGCGATAACCGCGACCCCTCGCCTGCGAGCGAAGTTCTCGATCGCCGTCGCGCCTTTCGCGATCGTGCCGGGTGCACCGAACGCTTCCACGCCGAGCCTCTTGCCGAAAACCTCGGCGAAGAAGTTGGATGACACGCGGTTCATGTACTCCGTCATCTCGGACAGAGGAACGGATTCCGTCACCGCCAACTGCGTGAGGTCATTTGGCATCGCATCGGCGCGCGGCCGCCGCGTGACTTCGACACCGAAAGACTCGAGCTTGCGCGTGAGGGCCTTCGCCGCCCGCCACTCGGGATTGCGTATGTGGTGACCGTGGCGCTGGTTCCCGTTGTAGGTCAGTGACGTTGGCATAGCGACCTCTTCGGCCGGGAAGTACGAGCTCCAGCCGGGTGCGAACCAGTCATGTTCGAAGTAGCCGGTGTTCCCGATCACTCTTCCTTCGATACGCGTTGTCGTTTGCGCGATGGTGCGCGCGAGCACTCCGAGGCTGGTCGCGCGGAATGGGAAGTACCGCGCGTAGGCGGTCGAGGCGGTAATCGAAGGGTCGCCCCTCCCGGATAGCCAGATGTCGCCCGTGATGATGCCTGCGAGCGGTTGGGACGAGGCCCAGACCGTTGTCTCGATCGTTGAGTCGGGCGCCAGCTTGTTGAACAACGCCATCGTCATCAGCAGCTTCTCGTTCGACGCCGGCGCTCGTTTGACGCGATCGTTATGGCGATAGAGCCAGGTGCCGCTGTCGCGCACAGACACTCCGATGCTTTTGCCTGCCGTGATGCGATCTATCTGCTGCTTCCAATAGGGGCGAGCGTGCGCGGGAACCATGACGCACATCAGGGCCGCGATAAGGAGAAGTAAGAAGAGTCTG
>JAXDJQ010000182.1:0-4791 GCA_034667565.1 Actinomycetota bacterium | reverse complement strand
CACCACGTTGTTGTACGGCTGTTGGGCGGTGAGCGAACAGCCTGCAGTCTGGGTGTGGAACTTCAGCATCCACGACCGTTCTTTCTCCGCTCCGTAACGCTCTTTCATCCAGCGAGCCCAGATCTTGCGGGCGGCACGGAACTTTGCGATCTCCTCGAAGAAGTCGATGTGGCTGTTGAAGAAGAACGAGAGCCCCGGAGCGAAGTCGTCCACGTTGAGACCGCGGCGAAGCCCGAGTTCCACGTGGGCGAACCCCGATGCAACCGTGAACGCGAGCTCCTGGGCTGCAGTCGATCCGGCCTCTCTGATGTGATAGCCGGAGATCGAAAGTGGGTGGTACTTCGGCACCTCGGTTGCGCAGTACTCCATCATGTCGGCGGTCAGACGTAGGTGGGGCTCGGGCGGGAAGAGCCACTCCTTCTGGGCGATGTATTCCTTCAGGATGTCGGTCTGACAGGTGCCGTCGAGCTTCGAACGATCGGCCCCCTGTTTCTCCGCAGCTGCGAGGTACATCGCGAACAGCATCGGCGCCGGGCCGGAAATGGTCATGGAGGTTGTGACGTCTTCGAGGTTCAACCCGCCGAACAGGATCTCCATATCGGCGAGCGAGTCGACGGCTACACCGCAGCGTCCGACCTCGCCGAGGGAGTGCGGGTCGTCGGAATCACGCCCCATGAGGGTCGGCATATCGAACGCCACCGACAGTCCGGTCTGTCCGTGAGAGACGAGGAAGTGGAACCGCTCGTTCGTCTGCTCAGGGGACCCGAACCCGGCGAACTGCCGCATGGTCCATAAGCGCCCCCGATACATGGACGGATAGATCCCCCGGGTGAACGGATACTCGCCGGGAACGCCGATCCCGGGATCGAGGTCCCCGTCAGGCCCATACAGGGGGTCCAAGGGCCCGCTCGACAACGTGTCGAAATCGACATCGTCCCGCAGCTTGACCTGCTCATAGGCCTCTTCCCAGCGCCTGTACCTATCGTCCATACGCCCAAGTCTACGGGCCTATGTCCTACCTCGTCGGGCAGCGATGACTACTCGGTTAGGCCCCACGATTAGCACCCGCGGGCTATATGAACCGAATGTCCGACTCGATACGTTCATCGGACTTACCTATCTACGAGAGGCATCCCGATGCGTTCGATGAAAGGCATTGCCGCGGGCGCGGTGCTCGTGCTCATGGTCGTCGCAGGGCTGGCGGTTCCCTCAGGGGCGGTCGAGCTACCGGGCCATGCCCACGAAGAAGCAGTGCTACACACCCACGGCCCCGACGGTCTCGACATGGATCCCCGCCTCCCTCGCACGGATTCTCCTTTTGAGGTCGATCTTCACGCCCCCTGGAACACGGCCGATTATGACAATCAGCTATTGACCTCCGACGCCAAGCCGGACCAGACGAGCCTGCCCACCTTCCACGCGATCTACATGTATCCGCGTGACGGCGTGAACCGTTTCTCTCAATACGCGGCGATGTTCCAGGCCGATGCAAGACAAGCGTCACAGCGATTGAGGGACTGGTACGGCCGCGGGGTGCGGTGGGATGAGCGTTCATGCACTCTGGCGTCTGGGACGACAACGTGTCTCGACATCACCATCATCAAGAGCTCGAGCCGGTCGAGTCAGCTAGCAGGCAATCCCTTCTCGGCCGTCGATCGCGAGCTCTCGAAGGTCATCAAGGACACAACCAAGAAATACGTCGTCTGGCTCGACACTCCTTACGCCGGCGCCTGCGGGCAGGGCCACCTCTATCAGGACACCCGCCGGAGCTCCGCCAACTACAACGAGCGCCGCACGCTTGCGATCATCTATCGCCCCTACGACGACGATGCAGAGGGTGGCTTCTGCCGGGGTCGCACACTGCTCCACGAGATGGGCCACAACATGGGTGCTGTCCAAATTGTGTCGCCGCGCGCCTTCGACGGGGCTCACTGCAACGACAGCGCCGAAGATGTCATGTGCTACAAGGACGCGGCCAACAATCTCGACACGGGCCCAGCCGTATTCGACTACATGAACAACGACTACTGGGACCCGATCGCTGACCCGACCTCCGGAAGCACCGCCAAGTTGACCTGGTGGACGGTGAACCTGAGCAAGTTCATCTGTCCCACCGCCGGTTGTCAGGCGGCCAACACCCCGCAGTACTAGGACACCTAGAGCTGGGCGATCAGCTCTTCGGCGGCGGAGTAGGGATCGATCTGGCGGTCGACAACCTTTTCTGTGAGCTGCTGCAGTAGGTCCGAGCATTCCGAGTCCACACGCTGGCGGAACCGCTCGGCGACTATCTCTCTGATCTCTCGCTCCACCCTGCGGCGACGGCGAGCTTCCAGAAGGCCCTTCTCTTCTTGGTACGCGCGATGCTTCTCGATCGCGGCCCACAGCTCCTCGATGCCTTCACCTTTCGTGGCAACAGTCTCGACCACCTCCGGCTTCCAGTCTGCATCAGACATGTCGAGCATCTGCTTCAGCTCCCGCACGGCGTCCTTAGCACCCGGGCGCTCCGCTTTGTTCACCACGAAGACGTCGGCGATCTCCATCAAACCTGCCTTGGCAGCCTGCACCGCGTCACCCCATCCTGGGTTGACCACGACGAGGGTCGTGTCGCACGCGTCGGTTATCTCTACCTCGGCTTGCCCTACCCCCACTGTCTCGATGACGACGATGTCCTTGCCGACCGCGTCAAGCACCCGTACCGCTTCGGGAGTCGCAAGAGAGATGCCGCCGAGGTGCCCCCTCGTAGCCATGGACCGAATGAAGACATCGGGATCCGTCGCGTGGCTCTGCATCCGCACGCGATCACCCAGCAAGGCACCGCCCGAGAAGGGTGACGAGGGATCGATGGCGAGTACGCCCACCTTGCGGCCTTCCCGTCGAGCTCGGGCGACGACCTGTTCGGTCAGGGTCGACTTGCCGGCTCCCGGGGCCCCGGTGATACCGATCGTGTACGCGTTCCCCGTCCGCGGATAAAGGGCGCGCATGATCGTTCCGAGGTCGGAACTACCATCCTCGACGAGCGAGATGAGTCGTGCAATCGCACGGCGCTCCCCGGTGAGAGCGCGCTCGATGAGGCCCTCTACCTCCACTGCAGATGGATCCCTACGCCTCTAGGGCGACCACATTGGTGATGCTTGGCACGTGCTCTTTGAGGATGCGTTCCACGCCCTGCTTCAGCGTGATCGGCGAGATAGGGCAGGTCTCGCACGTCCCGAACAATCGGACGGTGACGGTGTCACCAACGACGCCCTCTAGACGGATGTCGCCGCCATCCATCTGGATCGCGGGTCGGATCAACTCCAGAGCTTCCTTAACCCGATCCTCGATGGTCATCGTCTCAGCCATTGCCCGATTCTACTAAGACACGTGTCGGCTACGCCGACACCGGCTTAGCAACAGGACCGGCGCAGCCGGTCCGCATTAGCGGGGTGGGTCACCAAGGCTCGGGCTTCTGCTCCCGCTCACCGGCCCTCTTGAGGCCCCATCCGGAGAAGAGCATGCCGACGCCGATCAACATGCAGTAGCTCACGATCCCTACCGTGGCTTCCCCGAATTCATCCCGCATCTGAGCGAAGACGGTCGCAAGGACGATCGAACCGCTCCCACAGATGAACAAGAGGACGGCGACTGGTTTCGTCCACCTGGGCGGCGGGGCATCCGGGTCGCGCGTCGCTCCCACCTCGTAACGAGCTATGAGAACGATCCCGGAACCGACCAGGAAAAAGAACATGCCGGAAAGCAACAACGAGAGGGCGATACGGGCCCAATCCTTGGAATCTGCTGCTTCAAAGGCTGTCAGACCCCAACCGGTCTTGTATTGAACGATCACCCACAACGCCCACAGGATGGTGATGGCGCCGAAAAGCATCGTCAGGATGCCGATCCACTTCACGAGCGAGCGGATGAGCTTCACTCCGTCACCGTGATGTGAGCTCCGAGCCCACGGAGTTTGTCCTCGAAGTTCTCGTAGCCCCTGAGGATGTGCGAGATATCGAATATCTCGGTCTGTCCCTCCGCGCAAAGCCCACCGATGACGAGCGCGGCACCGGCTCGGATATCGGGCGCGCGAACCGGGGCACCCGACAGCTTCTCGACCCCCCGGATCACCGCATGATGTCCCTCGACCCTGATGTGACAGCCCATCCGGTTCAGCTCGTCGACGAAGAGGAATCTCGCTTCGAAGACGTTCTCGGTGAGGATCGATGACCCGTGAGCCTGTGCCAGGAGAACCATCATCAGGGGCTGAAGGTCGGTTGCGAAACCTGGATACGGAAGCGTCACCAGGTCGAGAGGCTGAGGGCGCCCGCTCATGGTGACGCGCATCTCGCCGTCACCCTTCCTGACTTCGGCCCCGGTCTCTTCTAATTTCAGGGCCAGAAGCTCGAGGTGATCGGTCCGGAGACCTTGCAAGGTCACATCGCCCCGGGTCGCGGCAGCGCCGATGGCGAACGTGCCGGCCTCGATCCGGTCGGGGATGATCTCGTGATCGCTCGGGTGAAGCTCGGCAACTCCTTCGATCGTGATGGAAGGCGTGCCGGCCCCGCTGATCTTTGCGCCGCAGCCCACTAGGAACGCGGCGAGGTCCTGGATCTCGGGTTCACGGGCCGCGTTCTCGATCGACGTCGACCCCTCCGCCGTAACCGCGGCCATGATGATGTTCTCGGTCGCGCCGACCGATGGGAAATCGAGAAGGACCCTGGTGCCCTTGAGACGTTCGGCAACACCTTCGATGTATCCATGCTCGGAGGTGAACTTGGCCCCCATGCGCTCGAGCCCATCGAGATGGAGGTCGAT
>JAXDJQ010000181.1:0-11537 GCA_034667565.1 Actinomycetota bacterium | reverse complement strand
TATCCGGGGCGTGGCCAACCGTGACCTCACCCCCGACCTAGCCCTCGCTCTCGGCCGTGCTGCCGCCACCGTTCTCGGCCACACCGGGGGCAACATCGTCGTCGGCAGGGACACGAGGGTTTCCGGTCCAATGCTTGAGGGCGCTTTGGTCGCAGGGCTCTGCTCTGCCGGCATCAACGTTCACATCGCAGGGGTGATCCCGTCCCCGGCAGTGGCATTCCTCACCCTCGATGAAAAGGCCGACGCCGGATCGGTTATCTCGGCTAGCCACAATCCTGTGGACGACAACGGCATCAAGTTCTTCTCTCGCGAGGGCCTCAAACTCTCCGGTGAGATGGAAGAGGCCATCGAGACGGCGATGGCCCACCCCCCGGACACCATGCCTTCCGGCGCCGCGGTTGGAGATGCGCAGCCGTTACCCGATGCCATCGATCGCTATTCGAGTCATCTGCTGGACTCACTCGAGTCACCGTTGAAGGGATTGCGAGTAGTCCTCGATTGCGCTCATGGAGCTGCATGGCAAGTGGGGCCTCGCGTTTTCCGCGAGGCGGGTGCCGATGTGGTTGCGATCAACGCGGCCCCCGACGGGACGAGGATCAACGTCGACTGCGGATCACAATCACTCGAGGGCGTGGCCCGCCGCGTGGTGTCGGAAGGGGCCGACCTCGGTCTTGCTTTCGACGGAGATGCCGATCGGGTCTTAGCGGTTGATGAGACTGGTGCAGAAGTCGACGGTGATCGCATCCTGGCTCTTTGTGCGATCCGCTTGCATGAGGCAGGTCTCCTGAAGAACAACCTGGTGATCGCTACCGTGATGGCCAACCTCGGCTTCCGGCGGGCGCTCGAAGCGATCGGTATCGAGGTGTTCGCGGCCCCCGTGGGTGACAAGTTCGTCGCTGAAGCGATGGCGGATCGCGGATCGGTCCTTGGCGGTGAGCAGTCGGGCCACGTGATCTTCGGCGCCCATTCGACAACCGGGGACGGGTTGCTCACCGGCTTGCAGGTTGCACAGGCAGTGGCCACTTCATCGTCCACCCTCAGCCGCCTGGTCGACGTATTCGAGCAGTACCCGCAGGTTCTGATCAACGTGCCGGTCCGGGACCGAACCGAGCTCGAGGCGTGCGCGCCTCTTTGGGACCAAGTCCACAAGGCGGAGGCATCACTCGGTGAAGACGGACGCGTCCTGTTGCGCGCCTCAGGGACAGAGCCGCTTGTCCGGGTGATGGTCGAAGCAGCGGATGCTGCAACGGCGCGCGCCACCGCCGAAGAACTGGCCTCGGCGGTGAAACAGCACCTCGCTTAGCCGATGTGGATCAGAACCGTCATCGTGTCGATGCCCGACGGGGTCTTCAGGGTCAGGACGGCGCTGTAGTTGCCGTTCTTCTTGTACGCGTGCTTGACCTTTTTCCCCGTCGCCTTCGTTCCATCGCCGAACTTCCAGCTGTAGTGGAGCTTCGATGCCGGAACAAGGCTCGTGCCCTTCGCGCTTGTGAAGGCGTGCGAACCGCCTGCATCGAACGTCACCGGCTTCTTCGCCGCTAGAGGCGCCGTTCCACCGTAGGCCTCGAAATAGGCCACAGGCTTCGTCGAGTTCTTCACTGCTCCACCCATGTTGGGCTGCAACATGAACCACGAGTGAAGGTGAGCGCACAGCTCCAATCCCTTGTACCAACCTTGAGATGGCGTCAGGCCCGACTGGTCGATCCCAGTAAGTGCGTTCAGGGTCTTCACGTTGTCCTGAGGGGTATGGACCGTGGAAGCTCCGTCGGAGCGGTAACCGGTCCAGCTCTTGTCGGTGTGGGGGCCGAACATGTCCGGAAAGAGATTGAGTATCGGGATGCCGACTGCCTCGAAGTTCGCGTAGTCACTCGAGAACGCGGCCAAACCGCCGACCGCGGTGACGACCTCCGATTCCTGCGACGCGACCCCGGCCTTTTCGGCTTCCTCGTCGGAGATGAAGATCTCGGGCTCGGTGGGCACGTCACTCAACGTGTCGTCGAGATGGTTGAACACGTCACCAACGATCCCGCGGGCCTGTTCGTTGAAGTCTTCGAACTCCTTCTTGTCGATCGGAGAGATCTGCTTCGCGGGATCGCCAAGCTGCATGACCATCGCCACCCGGTAGGCGGGATTGCCGCGGTAATAGGCGGGGTAGGCGCCCGCACAAGGGTCGAGGTTGAAATAGCCGCGCACGCTCGTGTTCGGGAACGGCATGAGGTTGTCGCGGATGAAAGCCTCCGAGCCGAAGCTTCCCGCTTCCTCCGCGCTCCACGCGGTGAACTTCACACTGGCGTCGGGACGCGTGCCGGTCTTCTTCCAGTAGTCCGTCATGATCTTCGCGATCCGGAACACCGTAGCGTGACCCTCCGCGGAATCCCACGCAGAAGCCGGACCGGAGTCGGTTTGGTCGTAGTGCCCGGACACGACGACCATCTGCTCT
This sequence comes from Actinomycetota bacterium, assembly GCA_034667565.1. Classification (GTDB taxonomy): domain Bacteria; phylum Actinomycetota; class CADDZG01; order CADDZG01; family WHSQ01; genus JAXDJJ01. The sequence continues at coordinate 9,097 of JAXDJQ010000181.1, read as the reverse complement.
GGGTGAGTGTCACCGGGAATGATCGCCTGCAGGTTGTAGGTGTCGCCTTCCGGCGAATTGAGAGGGGCGCCGTCGGGCGTGCCGCTACCCGCCGAGTGGAACTTGTACGAGTGCACGACGCCGCCAAATGGCTTCACTAGAGGCCCCATCAGCTTCTTCCAGAACTTGCCGAACTCCAGGGCGTGGTTGGGGCAGCCTCCCTCGGGGCACGTGCCATGCGTGACCGCGCCACCTGGGGGGTCATCGGTGGTTTCGTCACCCGGTTGGCGCTCGGGGAACCAGAACGTCTCGTAAACGTTCAGGTCGTACGCGTTGTACTTCCCCGTTGGATTCGCCTTGGGAACCATCGTCGGATCAGGTTGCGCGGGGATGGCCTCTATCGCGGGGTCCGGCGAGTAATCCATGTTGGCGATCGAGGGGACCGCCGCCATCCGGGTGGGACTCGACTGCGCAGGTACAGCCTGGGTTGCCAGCATCATCGCCATCGCCACGGCCACGCCGAGGTAGCGGATCTTCATCAGATGTCCCCTTTTCGCCCTAGATGTCCGTACCCGAGGCGGACTTTGCCCTCCCAGCACTAGGTTCGCCCCCATCACGGTTATCGGGCCTTTATCCTGTGACCTGAGAATTTCGAGAGGAGAAGTTCCCAAGGATCTAGCGCCAGGGCTCGTTTCTGGAGGATGCGAGTCGACGAGGTGGGGGATCTCGGCCCACTGCCGGTTCGCCGGCAGCGGCGCTCGGCGGGTGACCCCCGGCCGACTACGGTCGTGACGGTGCCGACAAACCCCGGGAGCGATCTCGGGTCACAAACCGGCTCCGATGTGGTTCCTCTCACACATTAGGTTGAGGCCGCGCGCCGTGGAGCCCTGCTGGCGTGCGCTTTTTGAACAGAGGGGAGACATCTTCTATGTGTGGAATCGTGGGCTACGTCGGTGACGCCGAAGCCCTACCCGTGCTCATCGAGGGAATGAAGAAGCTCGAGTACAGAGGTTACGACTCGGCGGGCGTGGCGGTCGTGGCGAACGGCGACATGCAGGTCGTGCGTAAGGCCGGCCAGATGGTCAATCTCGAGCGCGAGCTCGAAGGCATAAAGTTGGGGGGGTCGCTCGGCATCGGACACACGCGCTGGGCAACCCACGGCGCACCGACCGACCACAATGCTCACCCCCATCGCGACTGCTCGGGAAAGATCGCCGTCGTGCATAACGGGATCATCGAGAACCACGATGTCATCCGCGCCGAGCTCGAGAAAGAAGGCCACACCTTCAGATCCGAGACCGACACCGAGGTGGCGTCTCATCTGATCGAATCGATCATCAAGAAGGAAGGTTCAACGCTGCTCGAGGCGGTGACCGAAGCCGTGAACCGTTTGGAGGGCGCGTTCGCTCTCGTCTGTATCAACTCCGATGAACCCGATCGCATAGTGGTGGCGCGGCAAGAACCGCCGATCATCGTGGGGGCGACGGAGACGGCAGGCCTCGTTGGGTCGGATATTCCGGCGCTGCTCGCGTACACGCGTGATGTCGTTCCGCTCGACAACCATCAGATAGCCGAAGTGACGCCGGGCAAGGTGCGTGTGTTCGATTTCTCCGGCACGGAGCTCGAGGTCGCTCCGGTCCATGTCGAGTGGGACCTCGACGCCGCCGAGAAAGGCGGCTACGAGGACTTCATGCTCAAGGAGATATTCGAGCAGCCGGATGCGGTACGCAACACGATGCGCGGCCGCATCAGGGACGGGGGCATCGTGCAGCTCGATGAGGTGCACTGGGATGTCGAAACCCTCAAAGGCATCAACAAGATCGTGATCGTGGCGTGTGGAACTTCTTTCCACGCTGGGATGGCGGCTCGTCACGCGATCGAACACTGGACCCGCATCCCGGTCGAGCTCGACCGGGCGTCCGAATTCCGCTATAGGGACCCGGTACTCGACAAGAACTCGCTCGTTATCGGCATCGCGCAATCGGGCGAGACCGCCGACACACTTGCCGCCGTCCGATTCGGCAAGGAGATGGGGGCGAGCGTCGTTGCCGTCACCAATGTCGTTGGTTCTTCGATCACTCGGGATGCCGATGCAGTGTTGTTCACGCATGCGGGTCCGGAGGTCGGGGTAGCCGCGACGAAGACCTACCTCGCCCAACTCGTGGCGATGAACCTGCTGGCGCTCTATCTGGCCCAGCAGCGCGGCACGATGCCGCAGGACAAGCTCGTGGAGACAGTCGAGGCGATGCAGCGCCTCCCCGAGCAGGTCGAAGAGGTGCTCGCCATCTCGGGAGATGTGCACCGCGCCGCGAAACGCTACGCGGACGCCCGCGATTTCCTGTTCATCGGTCGGGGCGTCGGTCAATCGGTTGCGATGGAAGGAGCTCTCAAGCTCAAGGAGATCTCATACATCCACGCCGAGGGTTACGCCGCGGGCGAGTTGAAGCATGGGGCGATCGCTCTCATCGAGGCCGGCGTTCCCGTTGTCGCGATCCTTACGGGATGGCGCATGTACGACAAGATGCTGGCGAACGTCGAGGAGGTACGCGCCCGCGGCGCCGACACGATCCTCATCGCGCCGCAGGGAGATGAGCGAGCGCGATCGTTGGCGAACGAACTCTTCGAGGTTCCCAAGACGAAGCCTCTTCTGTCACCGATCATCGACACCGTTCCTCTGCAGCTACTCGCTTATTACGTGGCGAAAGAGAAGGGTCTGTCGCCCGACAAGCCCCGCAACCTCGCCAAGAGCGTGACGGTCGAATGAGTTCCTGGCGCGGTGTGTACCGCCGCCAGGAGCTCTGATGCGTCCACTGGTGACCCCCGAGGAGATGGCTGCAGCGGAAAAGGCCGCCATCGACTCGGGGACGCCGGTCGAGGAGCTGATGGATCGGGCGGGCCGCGCGGTAGCTCGCACCGCCATCCGGATGATGGAGGGTCGTTACGGAAAGAAGGTCGCCGTCGTGTGCGGTAAAGGCAACAACGCCGGCGATGGCTACGCGGCAGCCCGGATATTGAGGCGAGAAGGTGTCGCCGTGCGCTGCATCGCTATCGCTCCTCCGTCAGAGCTAGCGGGTGCGGCCCGCTATCACTACGACCTGGCGCAGAAGGCGGGCGTCTCGGTTACACCGTTCGACGGCAACGAGCTCGACAGCGACCTCGTGATCGATGCGATCTACGGGACCGGTCTGACTCCGCGGCCGGACGGTGTTCCGGAGGAGTACTTCAAAGCGATCCAACTCCTCGGTCACGATCGTGGTGCTGCACTGATCCTCTCGATCGATGTCCCCTCCGGGATAAGTGGCGAGTTCGGACCGATCATGTCGCCGGTTCATGCCGACGTGACGGTGACCTTTGGCGCCGAGAAGGTGGGAACGTTCCTTGCGCCACCCGAGTACACGGGTCAGGTCGAGATCGCCGACATCGGCATCAAATGTGAGGGCGAGATCGACGTCCTGGAGCGGGCCAACGTCGCCGACCTGATGCCCCACCGACCGATCGATTCACACAAAAGGAGCAGTGGGTCCGTTCTCGTCATCGCAGGATCCGATGCGATGCCTGGTGCAGCGGCCCTGGTCGTTCGAGGGGCCATGCGCGCCGGGTGCGGGTACGTGACCGTCGCATGCACCGAGAAGGTCGGTCGGATCGTCAACGAGCTGTGTCCGGAGGCTCTCGTTCAGGTGGTGACCAGTAAGGATCATCTCGATCCTTCGATCCTCGAGCGATTGAGCTCCGTGATCGAGCGATCGACCATCGTCGTGGTTGGGCCCGGCTTGGGTACGGGTGATGATCAATCCGCCCTCGTTAGGGCGGTTATCGGCGAGGTCGATCTCCCTCTCATTCTCGATGCGGATGGTCTCAACGCCCTTCCGGGAGGTATCGAGCACCTCCAAGGGCGTAAGAGAGTCACCGCGATAACGCCGCACCCAGCGGAGCTAGCTCGACTGATGGATGCAAACCCGAACGAAGTGGATGACAGGCTCGGTGCCGCCCGCGCAGCAGCGCGTCGTTCGGGCTGCGAGGTCCTACTGAAGGGCTTCCGAACGGTGATCGTCGGTCCGGACTCGAGAACGTACGTAAATCCAACGGGTGGACCGGAGCTGGCAACCGCCGGCACCGGTGACGTCCTGACCGGAGTAGTGGCTACCTTCTTGGGCAGTAGCCCCGATGAGAACTACACAGAGTCGGTCGCGGCCGCCGCGTACATCCATGGCCTTGCTGGTTCCCTCGCTGCCGAAACAGGCGATCAAGGGATCGTGGCCTGGGACGTCGCCGAGGCTCTGCCCCGCACGATGGATCTCGTACGGAGCGACGCTTCATGAGCTTCACCAAAGAAGAGATCGAAGCGCGCGGACATCCCGTGTGGGCCGAGATCGATCTGGCTGCCATCCGACACAACATCGCAGTGCTGGATCAGATCGCGGCTAAGGCCGAGGTGATGGGCGTGGTGAAGGGGTACGCCTACGGGCACGGGAACCCCGAATGTGCGACGGCGATGCTCGAGGCGGGAGCCACTCGCTTAGGTGTGGCTCGCGTTGCCGAGGCGCTGCACCTGCGGGAAGCGGGAGTGACGGCTCCGATCCACGTGTTCACCGAGCCTCCGCCCGCAGCTGCCGAGGCCCTGGTCGCGAACGAACTAACGGCAGGCGTGTACACGGAATCATTCGCTGCCGCCCTATCGGCAGCCGCCGTCGAGGCAGGCAAGACGATGCCGATCCACGTCAAGCTCGACACCGGGATGCATCGAGTCGGTCTTCTCTCCGACGACGTACCCGGTGCGCTCGAACGCATCGCGGCGTTGCCCGGGCTGCACATAGAAGGTGTGTGGAGTCATCTGGCGGTTGCAGACGTGCCCGACCACCCCTTTACCCGGAAGCAGCTGGATCTGTTCGCCGAGCTCCTTGCGAGGATCGAACAGGCCGGGATCGAGTTGCGATACCGACACATCGCTAACTCGGCCGCCACGATGTCGTGCCCGGAGAGTCACTACGACCTCGTTCGCTGTGGTGTCGCGGCCTTCGGATTGTGGCCGGGCCCCGCCCTCGCCGGTTCCGCCGATCTCAGGCCGGCCTTGGCTCTTCGGGCTCGGGTGAACATGGTGAAACGGGTGCAGGCGGGGGAGTCTCTCTCTTACGGTCTCCGTTACGAGGTCGAAAGGGACAGCCGCGTCGTCACGGTTCCCGCTGGGTATGCAGACGGCTACGACCGACGCTTGTCGGGGCGCGCCGACGTGCTTCTAGGAGGCCACCGCTACAAGGTTTCAGGGACGGTGTGCATGGATCAGTTCATGGTCGACGTTGCCGATGACGAGGTGGAGGTCGGAGCGGTCGCAACCTTGATCGGAGATGGCGTGACTGCCGAAGAGCTTGCTACGCATATCGGGACGATCAACTACGAGGTCACGACGCGCATACCGTCCCGTGTCCCACGCATCTATCTGGAGGGAAGAGATGGCTCGTAACAGGCTCCTTGCGGTGGCAGGAGCGGCGGTCGCAGCAGGTGCCGGGATCGCCGCCCAGCGCAAAGTCATCAACAAGCGCCGCCGCCGCGATCCAGAGAAGGACGTGGTCTTCGGGAGCATCCCGCCCGATCGAACCCGCGGATTCGACCTTCCTGACGGAGCTCGGATCTCGATCGGCGAGTTCGGTCCCGAGTCCTCTAGGGGGGTCATCTTCGTCCACGGCTCCGTCCTCCGCATGGAGGTGTGGCACTACCAGATGGAAGGTCTAGAGGGCCATCGTTTGGTCTTCTCCGATCTTCGTGGACATGGAAAGTCCACCAAGGGCAAAGCCTCTTATTCGATAGCGACCCTTGCCGCCGACCTCCTCGCAACCATCGACGAGCTCGGTCTCGAAGAGGTGGTCGTGGTGGGCCACTCGGTCGGTGGGCAGATCGCGATGCAGATGTGCCACGACAACCCCGAGCTCATGGGTTCGAGGATCAAGGGGCTCGTTCTCGTCAACACGAGCTACGGACCATTCACCGAGACGCTTCTCGCGAGCGGTGTGATCGCCCGTGTCGAGCGGATCACCCGGAAGCCGTTCGATGCCTTGGGCAGGCGACACGAAACCTTGGAACGCTTGAGGAAGTTGTTACGTCCGAGCGACGCCGTTTTCTGGGCCGTCGCACTTGCCGCGTTCGGCGAGGGCGCGTCTCCGAAACACATCGACTTCACTTACGACATGTTGGCCAACACGCCGGTGGACGTGATCTTCGACCTCGTGAAGTCGTACCGCGATTTCGATCTGGCCGATGAGCTCCATGAGCTGACGCTGCCCACGTTGGTGATCGGCGGAACTCACGATCGGTTGACCCTCCCGAAGGCCGCCCAGCATCTGGCGGCCAGCCTCCCGAAGGCGGACCTCGAGATCTTTGAGGGCTGCGGTCACATGTCGATGCTGGAACGGCATGAGGATTTCAATAAGCTGCTTCAAGCATTCCTCGACGACAACTTGGGCGCCGAGGTCCAGCGAGGAAAGAGGAATAGGCGATGAAGGACACCCGGATCGAGAAGCTCGCGGACATCCTTGTCGAATACTCGGTCGGGGTTAAGAAAGACGATCTTGTCGTGATCCGCGGGTCCTATGTTGCCGAGCCACTGATCCTTGCGATCTACGAGAGGTGCCTCGAGGCGGGCGCGCAACCGATGATCCAGGCGTCGATACCTCGGGCCCAGCCGACCTTCTTCCGCGTCGCGCAGGAACATCAACTTGACTTCGTCTGGGAAACGGATAAGTGGCTATACGGCAACGTCGATTGCATGTTCTCGATCCTCTCTAACGAGAACACCCGGCAACTGTCGCGGTCCGATCCTGCGAAGCAACGCCGCGTGCAGATGACGCGCAAGCCGTTGATGGACGACTTCTTCACTCGTGCTGCCGAAGGGAATCTGCGTTGGAACGTGACCTTGTTCCCCACGGAGGCCTACGCGCAAGAGGCAGGGATGAGCCTCGAGGAGTACGAGAACTTCTATTTCGAGGCATGCCTCGTCGACAGCCCGGACCCCGTCGATGCGTGGAAGAAGACCGCCGAGCGGCACGCCCGCCTCATCGAGTGGATGAAGGGTCGCAACGAGGTGCATATCGAAGGAGAAGGCACCGACCTGATCCTCGAGGTCGGGGGACGGATCTTCCTTCCCGCCGACGGCAACGAGAACTTCCCGGACGGCGAGATCTTCACCGGACCGATCGAGGACAAGACCAGAGGTCACATCTCGTTCAGCTTCCCGGCCATCTACCGGGGCTCGGCCGTTGAAGACATCCGTCTCGAGTTCGAGAACGGCAAGGTCGTCGACGCGAGGGCGGGGAAGAACGAGAAGTTCCTCATCGAGACCCTGGACACCGACGAGGGTTCCAGGACCCTCGGCGAGCTGGGGATCGGGACGAATTACGGCATCCAGGAGTTCACGGGCGAGATCCTTCTCGACGAGAAGATCGGGGGGACCGTCCATCTAGCCCTGGGCGCTTCGTATCCGGAGTCGGGCGGCTTGAACGACTCGGCCATCCACTGGGACATGGTCTGCGATCTGCGCAAGGGTGGCCGCATCACCGTCGACGGGGATGTCCTCATGGAAGACGGCAAACTCCTCGTCTAGCGACTAGCGTCTAGCCCGTGAAACGTCTCGGGTCTCTATCGGTCGCGATCGTTCTGTGTTGGCTTGCCCTACCGGGTACTGCGTTCGCGAAGTCCTTCTCGTTACCAACCGCCAAGGTCGTCGCGCGGGTTCAGCCCGATGGCGCCGTCGAAGTGACCGAGTCAATCACTTACTCGTTCTCAGGATCCTTCACCGGTGGCTACCGGGAGATCCCCCTCCGTCCGGGCGAGACGATCTCGGATATCCATGTAGCCGAAGAGGGCCGCTTGTACCGGCCGGGCGCCTCGGCGGAGCTCGGGAGCAGTGGGGATGTCGATACCTTCGGGGTTGCCAACCTCGGAGACAGAGTTCGGATCGTGTGGCACTACGCGGCCGAGTACGAATCCCGCACATTCCAGGTCGGATACACCCTCCATCGATTCATCACCTCTTACGACGACGTCGCGGACCTGAACCTCCGCGTGTGGGGCGAGGAATGGACGACCAGCCTGGACAAGTTGAAGGCCAAGATCGTTCTGCCAGAGGCTTCACCCGAAGTGCGCGTGTGGGGCCACCCCGCTCATGTCGAGGGATACACAGAACTAGATCCCGAGGGATACGGCGCTTCGCTGTTCGCGACCTACGTACCTGCGAGTCAATGGGTCGAAATGCGCGTTGTCTTCCCCACCTCACTTCTGACCTCGACTACGGATACGAAGGTCGTCGCGGGTGACGGCTTGGATCGGATCCTTGCCGAAGAGAGAGCCGAGCTCGAGGCTTTCGAGCGCGACCGCGCTCGGCGCGAGTGGTTCAAGCACAACCTCTATTGGCTGATCCCGCTTGGGTTAGCGCTGGCGTTCCTGCCGGCCGCCTTCGTCGCACTGCATGTGTGGCGCCGGTATGGCCGCGAACCGGAGGTGCCTGTCGTTCCCGAGCACATCCCCGAACCACCGGGTGAAGAAGCACCTGCATTGGTGGGCGCATTGCTCGAGCCAACCGGTGGTCGCGTCAAGCCGGACACGTTCACGGCGACCTTGTTCGATCTGATCCGAAGGCGCTACATAGATGCGATCGCGACCCAGACGCAGAAGAGCACGTGGGCCGGATTGCGACATGAAACCTTGGACGACCTCTCGATCAAGCTCGCGGACAAGGATGAGAACACCTTGGAACCCTTCGAGAAGGAGGTCTATGCGGCGATGCGCTTCGCGATCGCCGAGGGTGGTGAGGCACGTGATGGTGGCGAGGTCAGACTTTTGCTCAGCAAGCTGAAAGACGTGATGAAAGGCCATCCTCAGGAATTCCACGATCATCTGGAGAACTTCAAGAAACACGTCAACGCGGCCGTGACCCAAAGAGGCTGGTGGATAGGTCGTGGCCTCATCCCTCTGCTGAAGGCGGTCGCCGTTGCTTGGTTCGTTGCGATCGGTGCATTCGTTCTAGCCGCGATGACCGGAGACGGTCCTGAACCTCCTGGCTGGGCCCCCTACGTCTGGGGGATCCTTGCCGCTATCGCAGGGATTAATGCGATCCTGCTCACATCCGCGC
>JAXDJQ010000180.1:0-6734 GCA_034667565.1 Actinomycetota bacterium | reverse complement strand
GATCGTGATCCGTTCGTCTGACGGCAACTGGTCAAGCCTCGCCGTCAACAGCGCATTGATGGTCGGGGGAAGGGAGATCGCATCAACATCCGCATGCGCGAACCAGCGACCGTCGACATTCTCGATGGCCTTCTCCTCGACGAGCATCGACACCGTCTCTTCCAGGAAAAACGGGTTGCCGCCGGAGACTTCGAGGATGCGCGGGAGTAGAGGGTCGATCTCGGTGGTGTCTCCGAGGAGTCCGGTGAAGAGCTCCTTCGATTCGGCTTCGCGCAGCGGCTCGAGAAGCATCGTCGTCGAGTTGAGCTTGCCCCCCGCCCATGCGGGTCGTGATTCCAAGAGTTCGGGGCGCGCCAGACACGCAACCAGGAGCGGGGCGTCCTCCGACAGGTCGACGATGTGATCGATGAGGTCCAGGAAGGTTGGTTCCGCCCAGTGGATGTCGTCGAAGATCAGCACGAGAGGCCCGCTGCTCGCGATGAACTCGAAAACCTTGCGGACAGCCCAGAACGTTTCTTCCTGACTCGCCGTCTGATCCGCGAGACCGATCAGCTGGGCCACCAGATTCGCGATCGGCTTAGCGTCTTCGGCCCCCTCGATGAGACCGAGCAACTTCTGCATCGCCTCCTCTTGGGAGTCCCGATCGGAGATATGCGCGGCCTCCGAGATCGTCTCGGTTATGGGCCAGAACGTGATGCCGTCGCCATACGGCAAGCACCGTCCACTCAAAACGCGAGGGGCTTGAAGCGCGGTGTCCGTTAGCTCTGCGATCAAGCGCGACTTGCCGATGCCGGCTGGCCCCAAAACGGTGAACAGCACGCAGATGTGATCTTCGGCAACGCGCTCGTATTCACGTTCGAGTGCTTCCAACTCTCTCCTGCGCCCCACCATCGGAGCTTCGAAGTTGCGCGACTGGGTGCTGGGACTTTCGACGGCGAGGATCAGGTGGGCATCGAGTGGTTCGTTCCTGCCTTTGATCTCGACAGACCCAAGCGCCTCGGACGTCACCGAACCCCTCACCAAGCGGTGGGTCGGTTCTCCGACGACGATCCCACCCGGCGGCGCGAGTTTCTCGAGTCGGGCCGCTGCGTTGATCGCATCCCCGACGACACCGGTGCGTCCATCGCTCGAGGGAGCAGCCAGCACCTCTCCGGAGTTGATGCCGATCCGCACGGCGATCGGAGGATCAGACCGCTGCTCGTTGATCTGCGCGACCTCCTTCTGGATATCGACCGCTGCCCGGATACAGCGAAGAGCGTCGTCCTCGTGCGCTTGGGGGATCCCGAAGACGGCCATCACCGCATCGCCGATGAATTTGTCGACCGTGCCTCCATGCGCAACCACCGCGGCCTCGGCCCGTGAGAAGAAGGTGGTCATGAGACCTCTCAGGGCCTCGGGGTCGAGCTGTTCGCCCAGCCGTGTCGACCCGACCAGGTCAGCAAAGAGAACAGAGACGACCTTGCGCGCCTCAGGTTCGAGCTTCCCCAGTTCGCTGCCGCAAGCGAGGCAGAAACGAGCTCGCGCCGGATTCTCTTCACCACATCGTCCGCAGACCGCCACGGGCACAGGATAGAAGCTTGGACCGCTTGGCGACAGGGATACGCGAAGAAGGCGGCGGGTTGGAGCCCGCCGCCTTCAGCCAAGTAGCCGAGGAGGGACTTACTAACCCACGTGTCGGCCTGCCGACACCGGGTTAGCAACAGGGTCGGCGCAGCCGATCCGCATTACTTGACGGTTGCAGATGCTGGCGCCGAAGCACCGCTCCTCGCACCCTGAGAGTCGAAAGCGGTAACCGTGTACCAGTAGGTGGCACCGGCGGTCAGGCCGGGGTCGGTGAAGTTCAGGGTCGTCGAGGTCCCGATCGGGGTGAACGTGCCCTCGAGACCAGAGGTGCTGCGAGCGATCTCGTATCCGGCGACGGTGCTTTCACCGAAGGCGAAGGAGCGACCCCACTGAAGCGTGACTCTCGCTCGCCCGGGGGTGGCCTTCAGATTCGCCGGGGTGGAGACGCCGTCCTTGCACGGGTCCGGGGTACCGGGGTCGTGGTACGAGAGCACGCAGTTGTGGATACCGTCGAGTGGCGCCAGCGTCGTTGATCCCGTGGTGACGGGGATCGGCTGCTGCGGCTTGCCATCGAGCGAGAACTCGACGCTGACGGTTGCGTCCACCGCAACCGCGAGGTTCCTGATGACCACTGCGAGGCAGTTCTGGCCGCAGCCCTCGTAACGGCGTAGCTGGGGTTCACCGGTTGCGCCGGTGAGCGATCGGGCGCACACCTTGACGTCGCTGACTCCGGGGATCTGTTGCCCAACCACGTTGATGGTGCCTACCGTGACCGGAACCGGGACGCAAGTCTCGATCGGGTCCGCCCACGCACTCTGAACACCGATGGTGCTGACTGCGAACAACCCAACGATCAACGAGATCGCCTTCTTCATGATGCCCTCCTCTTTTCGCCGCCGCTCACGTCGAGCAGCACTGAGGACATCGTGAGATCTGGAGGGTTTCGAAACAGTTAGGTGCGCTACCTCGTGGATGTTAGATACCGAACACCTAGATGGCCGAAAGCCGCCCGAGCTTTTCCCGTTCGACGATCTCTAACCGCTTTCCCTGGAGGGTGATGTAGCCCCGGCCTTCGAACGCCTTGAGGACCTGGTTCACCGACGGTCTAGAGCCACCGACCATCGCGGCGAGATCTCCTTGGGTAACCGCCAGATCTAGGGCGTCTTCCCCGTTGGACATCTCGAGCAGCACTCTGGCAACGCGGCCCTGGAGATCCAGGAACACGAGACTCTCGGTTCGTTCCTGGAGACGCCGGATCATCGCCGTCAGCATCCCGATGTAGGACTCGACGAGCCCAGTGTGTTCTCCGAGGGCGGCAAAGAACTGCGGACGGGAGATCACGAGCACCCTGGCCGGGTCGGTCACTTCGATGCCCGCGGACCGAGCCCCGCCGTCGCCGACAGCCACTTCACCGAAGACGACGGGCGCCTCCATCAGGCCCACGATCAGCTCCGAACCGTCATCGGAGGTGACGAATCCCTTGACCGAGCCTTCGAGGAGGACGTAGAGCGCGTCTCCAGGGTCGCCCGCGGAGAACAGGATCTGACCCTTCTTGAAGGTTCGTTCGACCCCGTGATCGGCGATCCGATCGAGGGCGTCGTCGGGCAGACCGGCGAATAACTCGGTCCCTGACAGCGCTTTCCTCGTCGCACCGGAAGCCATCCGGGGAGGACCTTAGACCGAAGAGGGGATCGGACGCGAGAAGGCCCCCCGTAAACGGGGGGCCTCTCTGAAGCCTCGAGCGGTCGCGGGTCCGGTCGGGGCTGGTTGGGCAGAAGTGCTGGGGCTAGAGCGTGGTGCGAGTGGTGCTGCGGCCGTAGGTCATCTTGCGGTAGAGGAACAGCAGACCCATGGCTACGACGATCGAACCGATCCACTCCGGGCCCTCGGAGTTTCCGAACAGAGCTATCCAGAGGTATCCGCCGACGACGGCGCCAACGATGCCGACAACGATCGTTCCCAGGATCCCGATCGGGTCCGGGCCCGGCATCAACAGTCGTGCGATGACTCCAACTACCAGTCCTACGAGTAGAAAGACTAGGAACTCAGCCACGTGGGCCTCCTTTTCGTCCTTTTGCGTTCCGGGGAGTTAGATACCCACGCCGGGCGGCTTGAAACGCACTGTTACCGAAAGACTTCAGAGGGTTACGGAGGGAGCGATCGTGGTACTGGGAAAGGTCTGCGTCATCACAGGGGCGTCCAGTGGGATCGGCTATCGAACCGCCCTCGACCTGGCCGCAGCCGGAGGGATCGTCTGCGCCGTCGCCGGCGGGAGGACCGGCTCCAGGCATTGCTAGCCGAGATCGCGGGCTCCGATCGCCACAGCTATGTCGTCGCCGATGTCTCCGATCCGGCCCAGATAGAGCGCCTCGCTGCAACCGTCTCAGAGCGGTACGGACGGTGCGATGTCTTGATCAACAACGCCGGCTTCTCGAAGGAGCGTCCGTGGGACGAGCCCGGGGCCTTGAGCGACCTCGAAGCCGTAATGGCGACGAATTTCTACGGAGTCGTTCGCTGCACGGCCGCCTTCATGCCGATGTTGTTGGCGTCCGCTCCGTCGAACGTCGTCAACGTCGCATCGGTTGCAGGCCGTTTGGCGATGGGGGGTGCGCCTGCCTATTCGGCTTCCAAGTTCGCGGTGGTCGGCTGGAGCGAGGCATTGCACTTCCAGATGCGGCCCAAGGGCGTGTTCGTGAGCCTGGTCGAACCGGGGATCGTGCCGACCGAGGGCTTTCCTGCTAAAGCCATCGTCGGGAACCGGCTCTTGCGCCACACGATGGGCACCACCGAGGGAGTGTCGAAGGCGATCCAGGACGTCATCGCCAACCGCAAGATGCAGAGGATGACCCCGCGCTGGTACTACCTGTTACAGATACCGCGCCTCCTCATGCCTGCGGTCTATCGCCTGGCACAGCGCAAGGTCGTCGCGCCGATCTACAAACGTGACAAGGAGCAGAGTTACGAAGACTGAGGCCTACGCCAGATGAACCCGCGTTCTTCCTCTGTTCCCAAGCCGTAACGACGATGGATCTCGCCCGCGTCCTGATACGCCCGTCTTAGCAACCCCTCGTCCGAGAGCTGCACAAATCGGTATCGATAACCGTCGCTGGTGACGTCGACAAGCCCATAGCCGAAGGGGAAGTCCCGCGGCATGGCAACCTCGTGGGCGGGCACCGTTCCGTATTCGCGGGTCCGTGCGTTCCGATGCGTATGACCGGCGAAGACCCCCCACACGTTGCCGGAGTCCACGGTCGCGTGCAGCCGTCCCGCGTCTTCATCTCGCAGGCCGAACAGGATCGGAGGGAATCCCGTGAACGGTTGAGGAGGATGGTGCAAGAAGACGAACGCGGGCGGCGTGTTGGGGGCAGCTACCTCAGCCAGGATCTCGTGCTGGGCAACGGACAGCGCGCCCCGGACGATCGCACCGCTCGAACCTTCCAGGAAAGCACCGGTCGCGAGGTTGTAGGCGGGATAAGGGGAGGCCGCATGCATCACGGAATCGAGGACCGCGAATCGGAAGCCCTTGTGTTCCACGATGACCCCGTCGGGCTCTCGTCCGAATGAGCCCGAGTAGTACTCGCGCCCGGACAGGCGTTCTTCCGCGATCGAGTACACGTCGTGATTGCCCATCATGGTCGTGAAGGGCATCTCGAGCTTGGCTAGAGCGGTCATGGCCAGGTCGTATTCTTCTTTCTGACCGTGATCGGTGATGTCGCCGAGCTGGATCACGAGCTCGGCCCCCGATCGGTTCAGGTCCGAGATCGCGGCCCGCGCCGTCTCTTCGCCGAGCCCGGATCCGAAGTGCAGGTCGGCGAGGATCCCGAACGTGAACAGGACGTCACCCGGGGGGTCGACCTCGACGGGTCGCACCGACTCGAATGGGGGGGCCGAGGGCAGCTCGGTAGGAAAGGCGAGGCTCGAACGCTCCTCATCGCCGAGCTCCTTCAACCGAGCAGCACGACCACCGAGGAAGTCGGCACAGTGGCCGTCCACCCAGTCACCTACGCGCGACGCGAAGAAATTGCCGAGCGCAACCTCGTCCGGAGTCTCACCCGCGAGCGAGTGCATCCACGCGGCATGGGGGGCCACTACCGCCGGGTCCGTCCGATGGCCCCGTTCCTCTAATGCCGCTCGCACCAGCTCGGATCGTTCGGTGGCTCGGATCCCGGAAGCTTGGTAAGCAGCGTCCGTCGAGGACCACTGCTCGTAGACGGAAGCCCGAGCCTTCTCGATCACCCAGGCCGAGCGTAGGAGGTCCCGGATGACCTCTCCGGCGACGTCCTCTGGTATCTCGAAGGCGTTGGGCACGGCGGCACGATAACGCTCGAGGAAATCCCCAGATAGCCTTGCGTCAGTAGCACCAGGCCCGTAGGTTCGAACAACTTCCCCGGCACCACGTTTTGTTCATCGCGCCATGCGAACAGGGGGAGGCGATCCACGCTGAGCATCGCTCACAACATCAGTGACTTACAGCAAACGACCGACTGGGATCACTATTTCCTGAACATCGCTCGCGAGACCGCTCGTCGTTCGAACTGCATCCGCCGCCAGCACGGCGCAGTGATCGTGCGGAAGCGGCGGATTCTCTCCACGGGCTACAACGGCGCCCCCTCCGGCCATCCGCATTGCAACGAGGGGGCCTGTCCGCGGGCTCAGAGCGATGCGGTCAGTGGCTGGGACTACGACCGATGTATCGCGATCCACGCGGAAGCAAACGCGATCCTGTACTCATCACCGTCTGAGCGTGAAGGCGCATCCATCTACATCACTGGTGTTCCATGTTTCACGTGCGCGAAGTTGATCGCCAACTCCGGGATAACGGAGGTCGTTACGACAGGTGACCCCTACGACGAGTGGGAGTACGTCCGGAACTTTCTGCTGACGTGCGACGTAAGGGTGCGCCTAGTTAACGACTGAGACGCCCGCCGGCTTCTCCGCCTCGATCAACGTCGCCAAACGCTCGCGCCGCAGCGACGTGACCTTCATGTCGTTGTCTTCCACGACGTCGGCTATGTCGCGACCCGACAGCATGATCGTGGGCAGTTTCTCCCTACGGGTGACGCGCACGGCTCTCGGCGCCGGCACGGTCAGAACGGAGATGAACAACGTTCCTCCTGGTTTGGTCACTCGCGCTAGCTCCGAGATCGTGGGTCGCAAGCCGGGGATGACTT
>JAXDJQ010000179.1:0-8931 GCA_034667565.1 Actinomycetota bacterium | reverse complement strand
CATGTTCTTGCGGTGTAGATAGAACTGGTTGCCCAGGTTCATCCTCTGCAGGTGGAACGCAGGCATGCGCGCGGTAAGTGTCTTCATGTGCTCGCATCTTGCTTTCGGGGTCTGCACCAGGGTGTAGCGGCGTGACACTCGACAGGTGAAGTCGATATCTTCCTTGTGGCCGTAGCCCGACAAGGCTTCGTCGAAGCGCTCGTGGTCGAACACCTCGCGTCGGAACGACATGAAGTACCCGACGAAACAATCGGTCTTACGCACCCCGGCGGAGGTGGAGATCCCTTCGATCCAGAAACCCGCTCGAAGCCTGCCGCTCGCCTCGGGCCACCACCCACCGATCCCGAAGACTTTGCGCCACAGCTTCGCCAAGGGATGGGAATCGACCGGCTTCACCGCCGTTGCCCGCACGCCGCCAAGCTCCGGCCCCCACCTGGCGTACTCCTTCAAGCATTCCTCGTGGCAGTCGGGAGCCAGCCACACGTCGTCGTCGATCAAGAAGACGGGATCGCCCGTGGTCCGGTCCAAGCCGTAGTTGCGCTGGACCGTCAGGCCTCGGGGGGCCGGGTGGTGATAGCTGAGCTTCACTCCCGCTTGGTCACAGCGTTCTTCTATCTCCACGCGTCCTGGGGTCTCATCGCTCGAATCGACGATGCACAATTCCGCCGGCAAGACGGTCTGCTCGCACAATGACTTGACCGTCTCGACCAGCTCGGTCGCGCGGTTTCGCGTCGCGATGATGAAGACGGAATCAGCTGTCGGTCTGTCAGCCATGGGACCTGGAGGCTAAACGTCGCTGTTTCAACACCCGCGCGATGAAGGCGGGGTTGCCTATGAGATAGCGGCGCCACAGACGCTTCGGCTCCATCGACAGGCGGTGGACCCATTCCAAGCCGTAGCGATTCATCCAGTCAGGCGATCGAGGCACGGTCTCCGTCATGAAGTCGAAATACGCGCCAACCCCGATCCCGAGGCGAGCTCCGCTCTCCGTCAGCCTCCGAGCGAGGAACCTCTCCTGGTAGGGATTGCCCATCCCCACCAGGAGGAGTCCGGTCCCTACCTCCCTGATCGCCACCACGACCTCGGGCTCCTCCTCGCCCGAGAAGTGCCCATGGTGATGGCCGGCGATCCGGATCGTGGGGTGGATCGCCCGTAGGACCCCGGCCAGCTTCTCGGCGACGCCGGGTTTGGCCCCCAGGAGGTAGATCGGCCACTCTCGCTCCACCGCCCTGGCGACAACCAAAGGGGTGAAGAAGTTGCCGTTCAGATCGTGGGGGAACCCTTCGCCCAGCAAACGGGCGCCCAGCATCACCCCCTTACCGTCGTTGAGTACCATGTCGGCGGCTCGAAGGACCTCTCTGTAAGCCGGGTCCTCGACCGTGAGGTTGAGCGTGTGAACGTTGGCGTGAGCCACCATCGCTGGCAGCTCCCGTTCGTAGAGGCGCTCGGCCTGCTCCAGCGCCGCGGCGGGATCGAGGCGCGCGAACGGGATGCCCAGGATCTCGATGGTGGGAAAGGCGCGGTTCACGGGCGGCAGTATCCATCGAGTTCACATGCGGCGCCGCAAGCGCATGAGGTAGGAGAAGGGAAGAGATGTCCGACACACCCAGGGTCGTGATCGTCGGTGCCGGCCCGTGCGGGCTGGGGGCAGCGCGCGAGCTCACCCACCTGCGCCACGAGAACTGGGTCCTGGCGGAAGCCTCCGACCACGCTGCCGGTCACGCCGGATCGGTGATCGATCCGCAAGGTTTCCTATGGGACTTCGGCGGTCACGTGGTCTTCAGCCACTTCGGCGAGTTCGACAAGATCCTCGAGGAGACGATGGGTGACGAGGTCTTCCATCACGAGCGTTCGTCCTACATCCGCTTCGACGACCGGTGGGTGCCGTATCCGTTCCAGAACAATCTCAGACACCTCCCTCCGGAACCCGCGTATGAATGCCTCCTCGGACTGATCGAGGCCCCAGGCGGCGACCCCGAGACGGATTTCGCACTGTGGATGGCCAACACGTTCGGCGAAGGGATCACCCACCACTTCATGCGCCCCTACAACTTCAAGGTGTGGGCGACGCCGGCAGAACGGATGCAAGCGAAATGGATCGGCGAACGAGTAAGCGTCGTCGACTACAACAGGGCGGTCCGCAGCCTCGTCTTCCAGGAAGATGACGCCGCATGGGGACCGAACAACCTGTTCATGTTCCCGGCGGTCGGAGGCACGGCCGAGATCTACAAACGACTTGCAGCGAGCCTGGGTGAGCGCATCACTTACAACCGGGAGATGGTTGCCGTCGACGCCGAGAAGAGACTGGCGAAGTTCTCCGACGGAAGTGAAGAGAGCTACGACAAGCTCATCTCGACGATGCCGATCGACAAGCTGATCGGGATCCTCGAACATTGTCCCGAGGATGTACGCGCTGCGGCCGACGACCTGGAACACAACGGGGTCTTCATGGTCGGCATCGGCTACGAGACCCCCGTCTTCGACGACAAATCGTGGATGTACTTCCCGCAGGACACGGCGCCCTTCTACCGGGCTACCAATTTCGGCAAGTACTCCCCTAACAACGTTCCCAACGGCGACACGAACAGATACTGCTCGTACATGACAGAGATCTCTTACTCGCGCTACAAGCCGGAATCGGCCGACGGCCTCGCCGAGCGGGTCGAGGAGGGCCTCCGGGCCTCGGGGGTCATCGAAGGTCGCCCCAAGATCGCATCTATGCATGTGGAGGACCTTGGGTATGCATATCCCGTGCCCACGCTCAAGCGTGACGACGCTCTGGCCAAGATCCAACCGTGGCTGATGAAGCACGACATCTACTCGCGCGGGCGCTTCGGGTCGTGGAAGTACGAGATCGGGAATATGGATCACGCCGTGAAGATGGGGATCGATGCGGCCCGCTTGGTGGTTAACGAAACTCCCGAGGAGTTGTGGGCGCTCTGAAAAGGGTAGCCGCGGTGATCATCGCGTCTGCGCTGCTCGTCGGAGCCTTCGTCGCCTATTCGCGCGACGATCCGGCGAGCCCCACCGGTGCGACACCAGTGAGCAAGTGGATGGCGGCGTCGTGCAAGCTTCCCGCCCGTCAGGTCGAACGGATCGATCGCGGAACCATGGTGAGCCGGTCACCCGACATCCAGTACGTGCCGAAGGAACCGAACTACTTCGGCTCGTTCGACACGACGACGCACGCGGGACCCTGGGATTACATCCAGGGGGTCCCTCTCGTGTTCTACGGACCCGGCTATATCCAGTCGCGGGGGACCATCACGGTCGATCGCCCCGTAACCATCGCCGACCTCGCCCCGACCCTCGCGGACCTCGTTGGTACCCCGTTGCCGGACGACCGGCCGGGCCGCGCTATCACCGAGGCCCTCGTGCCCCAGTCCGAGCGGACCCATCCCCCCAAGATGGTCGTGCTCGTCGTCTGGGATGGCGGGGGCTCGAACGTGCTTGCTCAATGGCCCAACGCTTATCCGAACCTCAAGCGATTGATGGCCGAGGGATCCTCCGTGGAAGGGTTCGAGGATGGCTCCTCGCCTACCTTCACACCGGCGATCCTCGCATCGATGGGAACGGGGGCCTTCCCGAACCAGCACGGGATCGTCGACATCCCCATCCGCAAGGGTGAGCGCGTCCCCGAGGCCTATCCGGACAAGTCTCCGAAGAACCTCGAGCTGTCGACCCTTGCGGACATCTACGACAAGAGCACCGGGAACGAGGCCCTGGTGGGGTTGATGGCAGAACGCGCCTGGCACTTGGGGATGATGGGCCACGGCTCCTTCATCCCCGGAGGCGATAAGGACATCGCGGTCATGAGCGAAGGCGGCGACGGTTCGCTTGTGACGAACACCGACTACTACTCGCTACCAGCGTACCTATCTTCGGTGCCGGGCTTCGAGGCGGACCGCCAGATCGTCGACCTTTCGGATGGCAAGGACGACGGCTTGTGGCTCGGCCACACCATCCCGACCGAGCACCGCGCCGGTGCCGCGAACCCCCTGTGGACGCGCTATCAACTCCGACTGCTCAAAGCGATCTGGACACGCGAGGGTTATGGGCAGGATGACATCACCGACATGTTCTTCACGAACTTCAAAGAGGTCGATCTGATCGGTCACGTCTACAACATCATCCATCCGGAGATGCGCTCGGTCGTCAAACACTCCGACGCGGTTTTGGGTTCGATCGTCGAGTACCTCGACCGCAACGTTGGGAAAGGCGACTGGGTGTTGGCGATGACTGCAGATCATGGATCGGGCCCGGATCCCTTTGACGCCGGCTCGTGGCCGATAGATGAAGAGAGGCTGCAGATCGACATCGCGATCCGGTTCGGGGTGCGGGTGACCGATCTGTTCCAAGCACAACGACCAACCGGCATGTGGCTGAGACAGACAACCGCAGAAGCGGAAGGCATCACCCCCGAACAGATCTCGAACTTCCTGATGGACTACACGATCGCCGACAACTGGAAGGAGAACCGGCCCCTGCCCACGGCTTATCGAGAGCGGGGGGATGAGACCTTGTTCTCGGCCGCGTTCCCGACCAACCGGCTCCCCGAGATCAAGGAGTGTGTCGCGGGATGAGATTCGGGCAGAGATTGGGGTTGATCGTGGCGGCTTCGGTGCTCGTCGGAACGGTCGCGACGACGAACGCCGGATCGACCGGGAAGCTACCGGTGAGCGTCGCGCAACAGAGCGCATCCCCTTCGTCCAGCGGTAGCCCTACCAGCAGCCCGTCGTCCTCGCCTCGGCCCACCTCAGGTGGAGCCACCTCCGGACCGAGGTGGCTGCGATCTGCCTGCAACCTCCCACCCGAGCAACTGCGTCGCACCTTGCGCGGTTACTACGAGAGACGGTCACCCGAGCTCACGTTCATTCCTACGGAGCCCAACTTCTTCGGGAACTTCCTCACCACAACGACGCACTCAGGACCGTGGCCCTATGTCCAGCGCGTCCCGCTCGTCCTCTACGGCCCGGGCTTCATCCGCAACCAGGGAGAGACGCGCGTGGATCGAGAGGTCACGGTCGCCGACCTTGCACCGACCTTTGCGGAGCTCTTGCGTACACCGTTCCCCGACAACCGGCCCGGACGTGTGCTCCAGACGGCGCTGCTCCCGCGGGCGGAACGGAATGGGAAGCCGAGGTTGATCCTCACCGTCGTATGGGACGGCGGCGGGTGGAACACGTTGCAACATTGGCCCGGCGCCTGGCCGCACCTCAAAGAAGTGATGGACAACGGAACTTCCATCGCCGGTGCGACCGCAGGCTCGAATCCATCGGTAACTCCCGCGATCCACGCAAACATGGGCACCGGAACTTTCCCGGCGGCACACGGCATAGTCAGCATCCCCCAGCGTCGGGGGAGCAGCATCGTCGATTCGTGGTCCGGGCACAGCCCCGCAAACCTCCTCGTCGAGACGTTGGCCGACCTCTACGACCCTCGGACCAACAACAGGGCCAAGGTCGGTCTGGTGGCAGAGCACGACTGGCACCTCGGGATGATCGGACATGGCGCCATGCTGTCCAAGGGCGACAAGGACATCGCAGTGTTGACCGGCAGCAAGCCGTTCGAGACGAACTCGAGGTACTACCGCCTGCCGTCCTACATGCAACACGTTCCCGGCTTCCAGGCCGACGTCGAGACCATGGACCGATCCGATGGCAGGAACAATGGGAAATGGCTCGGACACGACCTACCGGAGGACCATGACGTGGGATATGCCACTCCGGCTTGGACGATGTATCAGACGAGGCTGCTGCGGAAGGTGTTGAACGAAGAAGGATTCGGGAAAGACCGGACGCCCGACCTCTTCTACACGAACTTCAAGCAGATCGATGAGATCAGCCACGCGTATTTCCTTCAGTCGAAGGAGATGCAGTACTCGATCCCCTACTCCGATAAGGCGTTGGGCGAGCTCATCAGATGGATGAACTCGAACGTTGGCGAGAAGCGGTACGTCCTTGCATTCACCGCGGACCACGGGGTTGGTCCCCAGTTCACCAAGATCGGCGCCTGGGCGATCGATATGGATGAGTTGATAGTCGATGTGGCGATCCACTTCCGCGTGCGGGTGACCGACCTCTTCCAGAACCAGAGGCCGCAGGGGTTCTGGCTCAACATGTCCACGATGCGCCGAGAAGGCATCACACTCGGAGAGATGGCCGACTTCCTTCTCGATTACACGATCAGGGACAACGTCCGCGATGGGCAACACGTCCGGCCGCAGTACCAGGACCGCATGGACGAGCGCTTGTTCGATGCTGCTTTCCCCAGCAATAAGGTCACGCAGATGTCGGACTGCAAAGGCGCGTAGTGAGCAAACCGAACGTCTTCCTGCTTGCGATCGATTCCCTACGGGCTGATGCGGTCTTCGGTGACCACATCAAGACATCGAACTTCGATCGTTTGGCCGACTCCGGATCGGCCTTCCGGCAGTGCATCTGTACGTGCACGACGACGACGCCCTCTTTCTCTTCGATCCTCACCGGCTGCTACCCCCCAAAGCACGGCGTACGTGGGCTCCAGGGGTATCGCTTGAACGCAGGACTGACAACGATGGGCGAGGCGTTCGCTGCCGCCGGCTACAACACCTACGCCGAAGTCACCGGTCCTCTGTTGAAAGAGACGGGGATCCTTCGAGGCTTCGAGACGGCGAACCATCGCCAGGCCTATCGCGTGCCCTTCTTCGAATGGCGGGATCGAGTGATAGCGCGCATGAATGCCTTCCCGGAACCGTGGTTCCTGATGCTGCACATCTGGGAGGTCCACCGTCCCTACCGCGCGCCACCAGACTTCAAGAAGCGCAACGACAAGGGTGGATACGAGGCAGCGGTCGCCGCTACCGATGAGTGGCTCGGACCCGTATTCGAAGCCGCGGGTGATGCTCTGACCGTCGTGACCGGTGACCATGGGGAGAGCTATGCCAACTCTCCGTTGGAGCAGAAGATGCTACGCGGAGCCCGCAAGGCAAGGTCGACGTTCAAGTTCAACAAGTGGGCGCCGGCGATAGACAAGCGCCTCGCCGGGCTCGCCGTTGGGCACGGATTCGCTCTGCACGAACATCTCGTTCGCGTGCCGTTGATCCTCTCCGGTCCCGGAGTTCCGCAGGCGCAGGTCGACGAACAGGTTCGCCATGTCGATCTGTTCCCGACCGTCGCAGACGTCGCGGGACTCGATGCCCCATCGGGGATCGATGGACGAAGCCTCCGTCCGCTGATGACCGGCGGATCGCTGCCGGAAGAGCCCGCGTACATGGAGGCCGTCGGCGTGAAGCTCGAGGGTCGCAGGATCACCGGAGCACGGACGCAAGATTGGAAATTGTTGCAAGCGGGTGCCGGGCGACCCTCGTTGTACAAGCTGAACGGTGGCCAACCACCGGACGAGAAGCACAATCTCTACAGTCGTTACCCAGAAGTAGCGCAGAAGCTCCAGACCTACATAGACGAGATCGCTGCCGGCGGGCACGAACAGGATCCCGGAAGCGGGATGACCGGCGAGGAAGAGGCGATCGTCGAGCAGCACCTCCGGGACCTCGGCTACCTGTAGGTGAGCCGGCAACCATCCGTCGATCCGGACAAGTCCACCGCAGCGACACCCTTCTTCATCGTGGGATCGGCCCGGTCTGGCACTTCACTATTACGACTGATGTTGAACGCGCATCCCGAGGTGGCGGTTCCTTCCGAGTCACGCTTCGTGGTGGAGTTCTGGGAGGGCCGCGACGAGGTAGACGCAGACGTCTTCTTGAAGAAGCTTGCCGCACACCATCTCTTCGCCCAATGGCAGATCCCGATCGATTCGGTCCGCGCGGAGATAGGTAACGCCCGGACGTGCCGGTACGCGGAGGCCGTCGCCGCGGCCTATCAAGCTTTCGCTCGAGCCCACGGCAAGGTCCGGTGGGGGGACAAGACGCCCCGCTACGTCGAGCACATCCCGCTATTGGTCGAGCTCTTCCCCGACGCTCGCTTCGTCCACCTTCTGCGAGATGGCCGCGACGTCGCTCTCTCTTACGCTAACGTTCCCTTCGGTCCCAAGACGGTTGCACGGGCCGCGCAACTGTGGGCAGCCCGGGTGGAAGCGGGCATCCGAGACGGACGCGCTCTGCCCCCGGGTCGCTATCTCGAGCTCATGTACGAAGACCTCATCGAGGACAGCGAGGGTGAGATCAAGACATTGTGCGATTTCCTCGACCTCGAGTTCGATGCAGGGATGTTGGATCACGGAGAGCGAGCAAGCGGGGTGATCCTCGATAGAGCACGCAAGTTCAACCCACTCATCACCCAGAAACCCGTCGCTCGCACCAGCAACTGGACAACATCGATGAAGCCTTCGCACGTCGAAGTGTTCGAGGCGGTTGCCGGCCACGCGCTTGTCGCGTTGGGATACGAGCGGCGCTTCCCGCGCCCCAGCGCCAGCGCGCGATTGCGGGGGCGACTCGGAGCGATGGGATTACCCGTCGGCCGCATCGACAGGAAAAAACCCGACCAGTAGGATTCGGCATCGCTGCAGGGCGGCGCCCTCAAATCTCACCAGGAGGTCTCGTGGCACTTACTGAACCCGATGCTGCCGAGTTACAGCGGCGGATAGACGAGTTCGATCGCTGGCACTACGAGTTCGACCTGAATGGGATCAAGACGCCGATCAGCGACCCAACCCGCGTGAACCGCCACAACCAACGGAAGCGCTATTTCATCGATCCGATCGTCCAGCTGCTCGGCGGATCCCTCGAAGGGAAACGCGTTCTCGATCTCGGCTGCAACGCTGGGTTCTGGTCTCTCGCAGCCATCGAAGCCGGAGCGGATTACGTCCTCGGGATCGATGGCCGGCAGATGCACGTCGACCAAGCGGACCTTGTCTTCGAGGTAAAGGGCATCGACCGCGGTCGATATGACTTCGTCACCGGAAACATCTTCGAGTACGACTTCCGGAATCACG
>JAXDJQ010000178.1:0-5149 GCA_034667565.1 Actinomycetota bacterium | reverse complement strand
GTTCCCGCCGCCGCCGTCATGGCTGCTCCACCACGGGAGGGGTGCGGGCTTCTATCTCGCTCAGGATCTGCTCGCCGCCGCTGACCAGGATGGCTTCCGCCAGCTCGACGCCCATCTCGACACCTTGTTCGACGCTGCCAGAAAGACTCTCTCGGATCGCGCGTCCATCCAACGCGCCGAGGTACCCACTGAGGACGATCGTCGATCCGTCAAGAACAGCGGTGCAACCGAGCGGCACGGAGCAACCACCCTCGAGCCGGGCACTGAAAGCTCGCTCTGCGTTCAGTTCGATCTCGGCCGCGCGATCGTTCAACGGAGCCAGCAGGGTCGCCACATCGGTGCGGTCCTCCATGATCTCGACCGCGAGCACCCCTTGACCGGGGGCCGGAACCCACCACTGGGGATCGAGGATCATCGCTTCGTCGATCCCGACGCCAAGTCGCTCCATCCCTGCAGCGGCGAGGATCGCTGCCTGAACCACACCCTTGTTCACCTTCTCTAACCGCGTATCAAGGTTCCCGCGGAACTCGACCGCAGCCACATCTCGTCTCACCTCGGCGAGTTGTGCGCGGCGGCGCATGCTCGATGTCCCTACACTCGAACCCGGTGGAAGACCCCGAAGTCGGTCCATCGCGTCGTCACCGGTTCCGCCTACGACCACATCGGAACGCGTCGCCCGCGGCGGAACACAACCGATCCTGCATCCAGGAGCAAGTTCGGCGGTGAGATCCTTAGCTGAATGAACGGCGAGATCGGCTCGTCCATCGAGCAGGGCACGTTCGACCTCTGTCGTGAAGAGTCCCTTGCCCGAGATGGCGGAGAACGGACGCTGGTCCTTGTCGCCGGTGGTGCTCACCTCGAGGACCTCGACCTCGAGCCCGGGGTGAGCTGCTCGAAGGTCGTCGACGACCAGCATCGTCTGGGTCAGCGCGAGACGTGAACCCCTGCTGGCGACGGTTAAGCGTTCAGGGATGGAGCCGCTGTTAGGAGTCCTCATCGTCGAGCTCGAACAGCTCGCGCAGGGCGGTGAGATAGGTGTGGCCTTGCTTGGACGCCGCAAGCTCCTTGGCCTTCTCGAGGGCCGGGTGCAGCAGCTTGGCGACCATCTGCTTCGTGACCCGGTCGACGGTCTCCGATTGTTCGGGGGTCAACCCGGAGAGCTTGGTCAACTCGGCCACGCGCACCTGCTCGGCCCGGGCTACCAACTCCGAGATCGTCGGCGCTATCTCCGATGACTTCTGCCATTCGGTGAAGCTGGCGACCTCACTCGAGATGATCTCCTCGACCTTCGAGACCTCCGACAACCGGCTCCCGATGTTCGCGTCCACAACACCACGAAGGTCATCGATGTCTCGCAGAACGACTCCCGGGATGTCTCGGACGCTTGCTTCAACGTCACGCGGTACCGCGATGTCGACGATGAAGAGGGTCGAACCGGCCGCACGACGCGCGATGACTTCCTCGATCATCCGCTCATCGATGATCGTCTCGGGAGCGGTCGTTGATGTGATCGCTATGTCGGCAGTCACTAGGACGTTAGACAGCTCTTCGATCGGCAACGGGGTCGCGCCGAACGCGTCCGCCAGATCCTGGGCGCGTTCCTGGGAACGGTTCACAACGGTGACGTCGGATGCGCCGGCAGCAGCTAGAGCCTGCGCGGCGAGACGCCCCATCTTTCCAGCGCCAACGATCGCGACCTTCTTGCCCGCGAGCGACGAGTCTGCGAACGCCTTGCGCGCCAGGTCGACGGCGGCCGACGAGATGGAAACGGGATTGCGGGCGATAGCTGTATCCGTACGCGCACGCTTCCCGGCTTTCAACGCTTTGCGGAACGCGGCACCTAAGACGCGCTGAGCCGTGCCCTCTTCCGTCGCCGAAGCGAATGCGCGTCGCACCTGTCCGAGGATCTCGGATTCGCCGACGATCATCGAGTCGATCCCAGCGGCCACCCGGAACAGATGGTGCACGGCAGCATCGTCGTGATACGTGTAGAGGCGGTCGGTGAAATCTTCGGGCGCGACGTGGCGGAACTCGGCGAGGAAATTGCGAAGATCCTGGGCCCCCCCATGGAACTTCGAGACCACTGCGTAGACCTCGATCCGGTTGCAGGTCGAGAGGACCGCGCCCTCGAGGATGTGCTCGTAGTTGAGCAACTGGTGGAGGGCCTTGGGCATCTCATCGTCGGGAACGGCGAGACGCTCGAGCAGATCCACCGGAGCGGAATTGTGATTGAGACCAACGACGACTACGGACATCGCGTTCAAGCTAACAGTCGGCCTAGCGGCCCGCGCCGAGCCTGCGGTTCGCCTCACGTGCCGTTGCGATCGCCTGGATGCGCTGCTGGAAGAAGGACAGGATCTGGAGCTCGGTCGAGAGATCGACCTTACGCACCGTGACGTCGGGCGGAAGGTTCACGACGGTCGGTGCGAAGTTCAGGATCGACTTCACGCCTGCGTCGGCAAGGCGTTCGGCAACCTCTTGCGCCGCAACGGGCGGAGTCGCGATGACTCCGATCGAGATGCTCTCGTCGTTAACGACTTCCTTGAGATCGTCGAGGTGACGGACCGGCAAGCCGCCGACGGTCGAACCGATGACTTTCTCATCCACATCGAACAACGCCATGATGCGGAAGCCCCGCTCGCTGAAACCTTTGTAGGAAGCGAGGGCGCGGCCGAGGTTTCCAACGCCGATGATCGCGACGGGCCAGTCTTGGGTCAGTCCCAGCTCACGGGTGATCTGGTACAGCAGGTACTCGACGTCGTAGCCCACCCCCCGGGTTCCGTAGGAGCCGAGGTAAGAGAGGTCCTTGCGGACCTTGGCGGCATTGACACCGGCGAGGTTCGCCAGTTCCTCCGACGACACATTCAGCTGGCCCCGGCCTTCCGCCAGGTCGAGCAAGCTGCGGAGGTAGACGGGGAGCCGTGCGACGGTCGCTTCGGGGATCGGTCGGCTGGGCATCGAGGCCATAGTAGCGGACTTTGTGAGCGTTATCACAAGGTCAGAATGTGGCCCTGACCAGGACTTTTAGTCGTTATCCCCCGTTACCAACGCAAAGCCTGTGAATTTGTGCATCAAGGCCCAGGTGAGGTAAGGACTTACTTGGCTCACCGAGGAGGTTTCCTAGGTCGCTCAGCTGGCTACCAAGATGCCCTTCATGAACTGCGGATGTATGTCGCATCTGAACAGGTACGTCCCCGCGGGCAACGACGGGATCTCGAAGGTGCGTTCCTTGCCCGGGCTAACGGGAGCCCCGTAGAACACTCGCTTCAGAGCGAGCGAATCTGCGAAGACCGAGAAGTTGTGTTGGATCTTGCCGGTCTCGCTGGCACCGCCCTTGAGCTTCACGTGATGCATCGTGACGGTGAAGGCTTCGTCGGCCGGTGCCACGAGGCAGGCTTCGAAAGGTTCGAAAGTCTTCCCCTGTTCCGTCGCCCATGCGGCCCCGTGCGTCCAGATCTCTAATTCGGTGGAAGCCGATGGGCAGTGGTCGGGAGCCACCAGGGGGCTCGCTGAGAACTCGTCTTTCGGGGAGGACGCGTCCTTCCCGGAAGGTGCGTCCGTCCCGCCGCACGCGCTCAGGAGCAAAACTATGGCTACCGCGACCGATCCGACCTTCATCACGGCAGGTTACGCCCTGCCCCGGTCACTGATCGGGACGGAACCGTCAGAGGCGGGCCTTAACGGGCCCGCCTCTTTTCTTGTGGTCCGGGTGGTCGGAATGGTCCCTCTGGTCGGCGCTCCGACCACTCCGACCACCTCGACCACAGCTACCCTTCTGCCCGTGGAGCAATTCGGTAAGCCTTTGCCAGATCGCACGCCGGAACAGCGCGCCGGCGCGTACGCGATCGCCCTTAACGAGGGGCGTTTGCTGGTCGTCGAGTACATGCGCAATCTCCACCTGCCTGGAGGAGCGCTGGTCGCAGGCGAGGTACCGGAAGACGCCCTGCATCGAGAGGTCCTCGAGGAAACGGGTTACGAGATCGAGCGTGCGGTGCCCCTCGGTCAGGCGGCTCAGTACGTCGCATCCCCGGAGGGATATCTCAACAAGATCTGCGCCTTCTTTGCCGTAGACGTCGGCCATCGGGTGCGCAACTACTACAGCCCCGGCCACTCTCCGGAGTGGGTTCCGCTCGACGACGCGATCCCCCGCATCGCAGAGGACGCGAGTGCGTGGGCGATCCGGCGCTACACGAAGTTCCACACCCAGAGCTCGCCTTAGCCACCGGGGGCCGCGGGACTATTCGGCCATAGTGTCTTACTTGGGACTCGGAACCGGAACTGTCTCAGGTTCTGGTCTAGAGTCCTCTGCGATGAAGGCCGGGGACGTTGTGCATTATCGAGGGCCGGTACTCGTCTACGGGGAGCACCGTGTCGAGCCCGGTGCCGTCGGCGAGGTGATCGCCATCCATCGGGTCGTCGAGAGTTGGTTCGCAGTCAAGTGGGAGGGCATGCCTCGGCCCACCTTCCATCTCACCGAGGAACTAGAGCAGATCGAGGACTGAGTCCACACAGTCGTCCGGGAGCTCGTACCGGCCAGATGTGAAGGCCTAGCGCTTGCCGCGATCGATGACGGCGATCGTGACGATGGTCGCGATCAGAGCGCCGACCACCAGCCCGATCGCCCACCCCGGAAGGATGTCCAGCACTTCGCCGCCTCTCTGAGATTCAGTTCCAAGTGAGACTGCAGTATCGTTTCTCATAATTGATGGGACTACCTTCCGAGGAGGGTCGCAAATGGCACTGAGGGACCTTTCGGACTCAGCCGGACTTCGGGAAAGAAAGAAGGCCGAGACCCAGAACCTCCTCCGGACCACTGCCCTGGACCTATTCACCAAGAAGAGCTTCTCGGAGGTATCGGTCGACGAGATCGCTACGACCGCGAACGTCTCACGCAGTACCTTCTTCCGTTACTTCGGTTCGAAGGAAGCCGTTCTCTTCGACGACATCGACGAGTCAGGTGACGTCTTCCTGAGCCATCTGGAAGGTCGGCCGGGGACCGAGGCACCGTGGCGCGCGTTCGAAGCAGCCATGATGACCATCACCTCCCAGTCGACCGGCGATGAGGAGTTGGATCGAGAGCAGCGCGCGGTCGACGAACTACTCCGGAACGACCCTGCCTTACTGGGCCGCCGGCTCGCACTGCTCGAGA
>JAXDJQ010000177.1:0-3382 GCA_034667565.1 Actinomycetota bacterium | reverse complement strand
CCTCGGCCCCCGAGTTCGCCAGCATCGTCTTCTTGGGATGGTCTCCCGGAGTGATGCGGTTCAGGGCCTCGGCGAGCTCGACATAGCCCGGATACATCGAGACGTGGAAACACTCGTGGAGGAAGCGATCGACCTGTTCGTGCACGGCCTTGGTGACCCGTGCATTACCCCGACCGATGTTGAGAACCCCGAGGCCCCCTGCGAGATCGATGAACTCATTACCGTCGACATCGGTAACGCGGGCGCCACTACCTTGCTCGGCGAATATCGGGACCGTGTTGAACACGGCTCGAGGAACGGCAGCCTCCCGGCGATCGATCCATTCCTTGCTGCGGGGGCCGGGGATCTGGGTCACCCATGAAGGCTAAACCAGCGGTGCGCGCTAGCTCTCGATCTTGAAGACCTGGAAGCCGACGTAGAGGTCGACCGCGTACAGGTAGGGACCCTTGAACAGCTTCGTGCTGAAGACGTCACCGCCGGGGTTCGAGTACCACCCGAGCTCCTTGACGCCGCCGGGGACGAGTTGCTCGGCACCCGACGTGACACCCGCACTCTCGCTGATGTCCAGGTAGCGGAGGCCGCCCTCGTGCCATGCCGCCGAAACGCGCGAGCCGTCATCGGAGATGTCGAAGATGTGAGGGGTGCACAGGGTGGGGGCGCCACCGGAGGGGGTCTGACCGCGTTCGGCGATCGTGTAGGTACCGGTGAGGTCGAGTCCATACGTCGACCCCGACTTCGTCACGTCGTAGAAGTACATGAAGCCGCCCGGACACGCAGGAGACGCTGGGTATTCGTCATTAACGATGAGCCGCTTGCTGTCGGGAGTGAAGCGAGCCTCGTGGGCGTGCAGACATCCGGGACACTGAGTGGTTGCGACGATCTTTGGATCCGCCGGATCCGTTGTGTCCATCAGGTGGACGTTCACGACGTTGGCAGTTGCCATCATGGATCCGTCCGAGTTGAACGCAAGGTCGTGCGGACTGTGTGCCCCGGTATCGAGCGTCGTGACCAGCTTCGGTTTCGCCGGATCCTTGATCGACCACACCGTCATCTGCCCCGGAGCCTCGGGGAATCCTTCACCCGAGTACACGAAAGGTTTCGTCGGGTGGGTCGCGATGGAGTGAGACCCTCCGGGGACGTCGGTGAACGCAAGCGGACGAGGCTTCTTAGGGTTGCTGATGTCGATCGTGATGAATCCGGCGTTAGACGCGGCCTGCTTGGGACATGACGTCTGGGGGGCGCTCTGGTTTCCGGTGATGTCGTCGTCGATCCCGACCACCAAGGTTTTCTTGTCGTAGCTCAGCTGGACGTTGCCTTGGTAGCCGGTGCAAGGGCTGGCCGCAACCTCATTCGGGTGCGTCGGGTCGGTGATGTCAATGATGTGAAGGATGCTCGCGAGGCCATCGACCTGCGACACGAATGCGTAGTCCCGGCCCTTGATCGTGGCCATCTCCATATGGCTGCCGTCCCGGAAGGGGATCTCGGCGACCAGCTTCAAGCCGGAGCCGACGCCCTCCGCGGCCCGCACCGGTGCCTCGGGCACGAAGACAGCAGCGACGAAGACCACGGCAAGGATCGCTGCGAACGTGCGCCGAGTAAGGATCGGGCCCAGATATCCCATGGAGTTGAGATTTCGCCCTCGGCTCCCTCACCCCTGCCCCGGCGAGCGCCCTCCCAGGGGTCGATGACCCTTTCGGCTCAGCGGAGGGCCGCCCTATGCTCCCGCCATGGCATGGCTCGACGACGAACCCTTCCGAGGCTCGTATCCCTCGATCGAATTCCTGGCGCTTTCGGGCATCGACCGCATGCGCGCTGCAGCCAAGGGACAGATGCCGGTCCCGCCGATCCACCACCTTTTCGGGCTACGCCCGCTGACTTCGAACGTAGCCAGCAGCACGTTCGTGATGCCGTGCAGCCCCTGGTTGCAGACCGGAGTTGGCGTTTTCCTGCCGGGCACCTCTGCTCTCGTCGCGGACGCTCCCCTGGGTAGCGCGATCCTCACCGCACTCGGGCCCGGACAGATCGCCATCACGTCCGACCTCACGATCAACTACCTCCGCCCCATCTACACGAGCAGCGGCCAACTAACCGCACGTGCCCGCCCGATCGAGGTGGGTCGCCGACTCGGTCTCGCGGAAGCGATCATCGAGGATGCCCAGGGACAGGTCGTGGCCCATTCGACAACGCGTTGCTTCGTTCGCGATATGCCCGTTCCTCCCCCCACCGAGCTCCCCGTGATCGAGGAACCCACCTATGACACCCTGGACCCCTTCGAACGGCCACTGACTACGGAGGTCTTGGGCCCAGAGGCGTGGGCCGACAAGACGTTCATCGAGGTTGTCGCATTCATGAATGCAGGTGAGATGCCCCGGCCCCCATTCGCAGAGCTCTTTGGACTGACCGATATCGACGCGAAGGAGGGCTACTTCCAGACCACCGCCCCTTCGAGCCCGTGGTTCACGAGTCCGGCCGGAACCGTTTACGGCGGGTTCCTTGCCTACCTCGCCGACTCGGTCCTGACCGGGGCCATGGCGACGGTCGTCCCGCCGAACGCAACGGTCGCGTCGTTGGACCTGAAGGTGAGCTTCCTGAGACCCGTTATGCCCGACGGTCGACCCCTGGTTGCGGTTGCGAACGTCGTCCACAAGGGCAAGACCTTCATCGTTGCCGACTGCGAGATCGTCAACGCAGACGGAAAGCTGATCGTGAAAGCTACTTCCTCGGGCGCGATCCTCTCGGGCCGCGCGTGGATGCCCTCGGTGATCGACGACGCCCCCGCCAGCGCGGACTGAGAAGAACGTTTAGCCGGTTAGAAGCTCTCTTCGGCCAACAGGGTCTCGCCATCCCCGGCGTAAGCCTGGATAGCACCGTGGGTACCCGGTGGCAGTCCCACCGCCACGAACCTCAGGGGCCATTCGGCACGTTCCTCGTCCGGCGGCGAGAACCACTGGAGGTCGGCCGGATCCATTCCCTCCCGCACGAGCTGCACCGGACCCACCTCATCGCGGATGATCCCAACCACGACCGAGACGTCGTCGCCCTCGAACGTCGCCAGCAATATCGGGCCGGCCTCCTCCAACTCCGTGCGAGTGAAGCAATCGCTCCCCCCGTCGACCGGCGCGAACACGATGCAGAAGCGATCCTTGACCAGTCCGCCTGCGAACTCGAAGCTCCACGCTGCATCGCCGACCTTGCCGGTGGCGACAACGTGCGGTGCGAGCGAGACCCGCCCGTAGGCCTCTAGATCCATGTCCGTGCCCAGCTCGTCACGAGCGTGCACGAATCCCGGGGCGTCACCGGGAACGAATGCAAGGAAGTAGTCCGCTCGGATCGTTCCCTGCGAGTCGTAGTCCGTGAACCGATGTACGGGGATCACCGTTTC
>JAXDJQ010000176.1:0-5447 GCA_034667565.1 Actinomycetota bacterium | reverse complement strand
CGGTTTGCGTCACGTTCAAGCCGAAGTCCTCTTCGAGGTAGGCCTCGGCCTCATCCCCGTCCATCCCGGTGACGTCGGGCATCTCTTGAGCTTCGGCGCCCTCCGAGACGAGGATCGTGACGGTTTGACCCTCTTCGTACTCGCTCCCGCCGTCCGGGTCCTGGGAGATCACGATGCCTTCGTCGAACTCATCGCTGGGCTCGGTGACGACCGAGACCTCATAGCCCGCGTCCTGCAGTAGTGCCGTCGCTTGCTCCTGGGTCTGGCCCGTTACGTCGGGCACCGTCGCGCTGGCTGCAACCACAACCGCGATGGCGCGGCCGACGTCCACCTCTTCGCCGGCCGAGGGGAACTGATCTAGGACCTCGTCCGGTTCGGCATCCGGATCTTCTTGTTCCCGGACATCGCCCAGCTTGAGGTTCGCGTCCTTCAACGCGCGACGCGCGTCTTCCAATGACAGACCGACCAGATCGGGGACGACCGTCTGTCGCAGTCCAGATGAAACGAAGATCGTCACGGTGTCACCGGTCGTCGCGTCTTCACCCGCCTTGGGGGTCTGTTTGACGACATCCCCTTCGGGTTTCTTGCTCGGTTGTTCTTGTGGGTCGGCCTCGAGCCCAACTTCCTCGAGAGCATCGATCGCTTCCTGCTCCGACATGCCGACCACGTCGGGCACCTTGACCGGTTCACCGCCACCGAAGAGGTTGCCCGCGAGCAGCCACGCGAGAAGGCCGAAGAGGCCAAGGATCAGAAGCGTTACGACGATGTAGAGGGCCGCGCGCTTCCTCTCAGGTTCTTCGTAATCCTCGTACTCAGTCGCGCGAAGGACCTGCGTACCCGTCGCTGCGCCGGCGATGGCCGTTTCGTCGGCCAGCAGCGGGGTCGCATGCACCCGCTGGCCCGAACAGAATCGCTGCAAGTCATCGTGCATCTCGGTGGCGCTCGAGTAGCGGTTGTCCGGGTTCTTGGCGAGCGCTTTCATGGTGATCGCATCTAAGGCCGGGGGCACGTCCGCATTCGCTTGCGAGGGTGGGACGGCGTTCTCGCGTACGTGCTTGTACGCGATAGCGAGGGGAGTATCACCCGTGAAGGGGGCCTTACCAGTGAGCATCTCGTAGAGAACAACTCCGAGCGAGTAGACGTCGGATCGGGCGTCGATGGTGTTGCCCTGTGCTTGCTCCGGCGAGAGGTATGCGGCGGTCCCGATGACCATTCCCGTTTGCGTCATCGTCTGTTCGCCGTCACCACCCAGGGCGCGCGCGATACCGAAGTCGGTCACCTTCGTCTGACCTGTGTCCGTGATCATGATGTTGCTGGGCTTCACGTCCCGGTGAACGAGGCCCCCAGAGTGGGCACGATCGAGAGCTTTTGCAACGTCGGATGCGATGTCGGCTGCGCGCTCGGGTAGTAACGGGCCTTCGTCCGTGATGATGTCCGCAAGACTTCGGCCGCTGATGAACTCCATCACGATGAAATACGTGTTTTCGTCCGCGCCGTAGTCGTAGAGGGCGACGATGTTCGGGTGATTCAGGTTCGCTGCGGCCTGAGCTTCGCGACGGAAGCGCTCGACGAACGCCCGGTCCCGCGAATAGCGATCGTGAAGGACCTTGATGGCTACCTCGCGACCAAGGAGGTCATCACGGGCGCGATAGACCTCTGCCATCCCTCCGGTCCCGACCCGTTCGATGACCGCGTAACGGCCTCCGAACACTTGGTTATCCGCGCTCAATCGTCCTTCTCTTCTTTCCCGTGGCCCTTGGCTTTGCCTTTGGGCTCGTGCTTGTCGTCCTCGAAGTTGCCCACGCTCACGAAGAGAGTAATCGTCTGGTCCTGTTGCACCGTGCTTCCAACGGGCGGGTCGGTGCCTACGACCTCACCGCTCTCTGCCTGATCGGCGTCTATCCCTTCGGTTGCTAGATAAGCGACGAGCTCCTTTCCTTCAAGAGGCTCGACGGTAGTCGTGTACCCAGCCTCATCGAATAGCGCTTGCGCTGTTGTTGAGTCCATCCCTATGACTTCCGAAGGGATCGTGAAGTTCACTTGGTCACCGTCGTCGGGAGCCGTAGCCCCCCCAGCTGCGCGGGCCTCCTTGCGTTGGGGTGCATCGGCAGCAGCCAGGCGCCACAGGACGAGGACGAGAGCTATCGCCGCGAGGACGCCGAAGACCACGAGTACCTTGCGTCCGAGCGAAACCGGGTCCCACCGGTCGCCCGGGATCGGCCACACGGTGTGCTCGGTGGCCAGCTCGGTCGTCGCGCCAAGTGGAGTGGTTGGGGCGAGATCTGCCGCAGTGGGTTGATCTAGTGCGGCCGCTAGGGCTTGCTCCATCTCGGATGTGGCTGCGAATCGGTCTGCCGGATCTTTCTGGGTTGCTCGTTGGACGACGGAATCCACAGCCGGTGGGACATCGTGGTTGATGAGGCTGGGAGCAGGCACATCATCGGTAACGTGGCGCATCGCAACCCCCATGAGGGAATCACCGGTGAACGGCAATGCCCCCGTGAGGACCTCGTAGGTCACGATCCCGAGTGAGTAGATGTCGGAGCGCGGCGATAGCTCGGTTCCGTTTGCTTGCTCGGGAGAGATGTAATGCGCCGTACCTAGTACCGACCCGGTCATCGTCAACTTCGAATCGTCAGCCGCGCGCGCGATACCGAAGTCGGTCACCTTCACGACGTCTTTGTCGCCGATGATCACATTCGCCGGTTTCACGTCCCTATGGATGATCCCAGCAGCGTGTGCGTGCCCTAGCGCGCGGCATATCTGCATGACGATCGGCAATGCTCGATCGACAGGGAGCGGCCCCTCCTCCCGCAGCAGCCGTGCAAGGTCCTTGCCGTGTGCGAGCTCCATGACGATGAAATGACTGTCATCTTCTTCTCCAGCATCGAAGACGTTCGCGATGTTCGGATGGCGGAGCCCGGCGGCGGCTCGTGCTTCACGTCGGAACCGTTCGACGAACTTGTCGTCCTCAGCGAGGTTCGCCGCCAGCAGCTTGACCGCTACTTCCCGATCCAGTTTCTCGTCGATGGCTCGGAAGACGGTGCCCATGCCACCCGTGGCGATCTTTCCTTCTAGCCGGTACCGATCGCACAAGAGGGTGTTGAGCTCTACCACCCGCGCAACTCGCGATCGACCTCGAGGATCATCTTGGCCATCGGCGCAGCAACGGCCCCTCCGGTCGCTTCCGAGCCGAACGTCCCCCCGTTCTCCACGATCACCGCAACCGCGAGTTGAGGATCGTCCGCCGGCGCGAAGCAGATGAACCACGTGTGGGGGTTCTGGCCTTTGACGGTCTGGGCGGTTCCGGTCTTACCCGCGACCTTGATCCCAGGGATCTGCGCGGCGGTCCCCGTTCCGTTGTCGACCGCGGCCACCATCATCTGCGTCAATACATCCGCGACATCGGAGGACATCGCTTCGGCCATGACTTCGGGTTCGAACCTGCGAACGACCCGACCCGACTGATCGATGATCTCTCGAACGAGGCGAGGTGTGGGAACCTCCCCACCGCGCGCGACGGTGGCGGCGACCACTGCCATCTGAAGCGGGGTTGCGTTGACGTCCCCTTGCCCGATACCCGCGTAGGCGCGTAGGGGAGCGTCCTCATCTCCTAGGTGGGGGAACTGACTGAGCTCGGTGCGCAGGTCGAACGGCAGAGGTTGATTGAAGCCCATCGCTTCCGCCATCGACCGGACGTCATCGGGGATATCCATCCCGATCATGGCGAACGTCGTGTCGCACGAGATCCGCAACGCATCGAAAAGGTTGATCTGCCCGCCTTGACATGGTTGATGCGTGAAGTTCGTTAAGGACTCCGTCGTCAAGGGCATGCACGGATCCCCAGGCTGGCGCGCTCCCTCACAAGGTTCCAGCTGCTGAGGATCGGGGAACATCGAGTCCGGCTTGTACTTGCCTGACTGTAGGGCTGCTGCCGCAGTCACGACTTTGAACGTGGAGCCGGGCGGATAACCACGGGTCGTTGCGATGTTCACCAGAGGACTCGTCGAGGACGACGGGTCCAACGATTCCCAATACCGCTTCGACTCACGACTGTCGAAAGATGACAAGGGGGTCGGATCGAACGAGGGATTGCTCCACAAGGCGCGGACCTCGCCGGTGTTGGGATCCATCGCCACTATCGCACCGCGGTTGTCTCCCAGCGCGCGCTGAGCAGCTTCCTGAAGGCGCGACGCGATAGTTGTCCTGATGTCGTCACCCTCTTCGCCGGAGCCCAGGAACCTGTCTTGGATGTCCTGCATCGACAGCGTCCCGCCTTCTCCGAGCAACTGCTCCCGATAGGTTCGCTCGAGGCGGTCGAGTCCGTAGCGGACGGAGTACCACCCGGTGATGTGTCCGTAAAGCTCACCACCGGGATATTCACGACGATATTTGTAGAGACCTTTCTGCGGCTTAGAGCGTGCGATCCGCTTGCCATCGAGGGTGAGGATCTCCCCTCTCTTGATCGCGTACTCCCGGATCAGTTGCAGCCGGTTGGCAGGATTCTGCGCGATCCGCTCCGCGGCGAAGATCTGTACGTAGTTCAACTGGAGGAATACCGCGAGGAAAGAAAGGACCAGCCCGATCCCTACCCTGCGTATCTGTCGCTCCACTTATCTGCCTCCGATGAGGATCTCTGAGGTCATCGCCGGATCGGGCGCGCTCGCCCCTTGATGTGAGATACGCGCAAGGATCGCGACAAGGATGAAGTTGGAGAGCAGACTCGACCCGCCGTAAGACATGAACGGCAAGGTGATCCCGGTCAGCGGGAGGAGGCGCGTAACGCCGGCAAGGATGATGAACGTCTGGATCCCGAAGACGACGGTTAGTCCGGCCGCCAACAGTTGCGCGAAGGGGTCCCTCTGAGCGAGTGCGATCTTCAAGCCTCGCCCAACCAAGAGCAAGAAACAGAGAAGGATCGCGGCAGCACCGAGGAGCCCTAATTCCTCACCGAGCACGGAGAAGATGAAATCGGTGTGGGCCGCTGGGATCAGATCGGGGCGGCCCTGACCAAGACCTGTGCCGAAAAGCCCTCCAGCCGATAACGCGAACAACGATTGAGCTAGTTGGAACCCCTCGTTCTGCACATGCTTGGGATCGAAAACGTCCAACCACACCTGCACGCGTTCCTGTACGTGTCCGAACTTCTCGTAACCCAGGTACGCGCCCAGTGCGAACAGGGATGCACCCGCCGCGAGATACACACCCCGTGCAGTAGCGATATAGATCATCACGAGAAACACCGAGAAGAAGAGAAGACTCGAACCAAGGTCCTTCGCGTAGAACATGACCGCCAGGGACAGACTCCACATCACCAACAGGGGTCCGAAGTGCTTGACGTCGGGGATCCGCATGCCCAAGAGCCGACGTGAGGCGATAGACAGCAACTCCTTGCGCTCCGCAAGGTAGGCGGCGAAGAAGATGACAAGGAAGATCTTGCTGAACTC
>JAXDJQ010000175.1:0-3371 GCA_034667565.1 Actinomycetota bacterium | reverse complement strand
TCGGTCATGTCCTCTGGGCTCGGGGTCGTTGCGCCGCTGTGATTCGTGTACGGACTGACCGTGAGGATCACCGGAGTGCGCTTGTCCTCAGCGATGCCCTGCGGGCGGAGAACGTCTGCATGGAGCTGGTTGATGCCGTCGGATGACGGGAAGTAGTACTCGAAGTAGTCGGCATCGTTACGCTCGGCCGCTCCAGCCACTGCGACGAGGCACGTCGCGACGACGGCGAGTGCCAAGACGAACGAACCGAGGCGACGGGCGTGGGTCATGCCCCTAGGGTTCGGCGTGGCGTGGGGCGGTCCTTCTTATGTCACCGGGGTCGGCTGGGCTTCTCTATGGCTGGAGGTCGCCACCACAACCCCAGCGAGGATGGCCACGGCGCCGGCGAGCTGGGCTGCAGATGGCCTTTCGTCCACCACGAGCGCGGCGAGGATCATCGAGCCCACGGGCTGCAGTAGGAGAACGACGGACGTGACGGCTGCCGGCAGACGGGGGAGTGAGCTCGAGATCAGAAGCCACCCCATGACCTGCGCCGACAAGGCAAGCGTGATCAGCCACCCATGTGACGGCCAATCGAACGACCAATCGACGGAATCCGTGAGCACTCCATAGATCGCGCTGAAGACGACAGAAGCGAGCGTTGCGTGGAAGAGCGGACCCGCGATGCGGCTCAGGTCGCTCGACCCCTGTCTGAGGGTCAGGATGAATGCGGCGTAGGCCAGTGACGTGCCGAGGCCCAGGATGACACCCAAGGTTGGGTCGTTCCCGTAAGCACCTTCACCCACGACCCCCGAGATCAGGACGACGCCGAAGAGCACCACGGGGATGGCCATGAACAGGGTTCGGTGCGGTTTCTCCTTCAACAATGCCCATGCAGCGAAACCGACGATGAGCACCTGGAGGTTCCCGAGAACGGTCGCAAGCCCAGCACCAACAGCTTCGATCGCGTTGTGCCACAGGACGAGGTCGACCGTGAAGAACAGTCCCGCGAACCAGCTGAGGTTGCGAGCTTTCGAGGGGAGGGGGCCGAGACGCTTCTGCTCCCACCAAGTGATTGCCCCGAGCACGGGTAGCGCGTAGAGGCACCGGAAGATGGCGACGGTCACGGGCGATGCGTCGGCGAGACGGACGAGTACGCCCGACGATGCGATGCACATAGCGCCCAAGGCTGCGGTTAGCAGCGGCCGCTGGCCGAGACTCGTGCGAGTCAACATCGAGGAACCCTAAGTCGTGGGGGGCGGGTAAGAGCCCGCCTTGATCTCTTCCCACGTTGGGCGTTTGATCTCGAAGAGCCCCTCCGAGGCGTCGGTGTACTGCGATCCGCTAAGTCGACCAACAGGTTTCAAGACGCGGGGATCGACGCGTCCATCGACGAAGAGCTCTTCGTCGATGTGCACATAGACAACCTTGCCGAACACCATGTGACCGTTTCCTTTCGACACGATGTCATCGAGCTTGCACTCGAATGCCACGCGTGCCTCCCCCACGCGAGGAGCGTTCACGTGGACAGATGATTCGGCGGTAAGTCCCGCCCACTCGAATTCGCTCTCCTCAGGAGGCAGGTTCCCGGATGTGTGGTTCATCTTCTCGACAATGTCGCGGCCCACGACGTTGATCACGAAGTCTCCCGTGGCCCGAACGTTGTTGAGCGTGTCCTTCTCACCGGTCGAGGTGAAGTGCAGGATCCATGGATTCGATGAAATGACATTGAAATAACTGTGTGGAGCAACGTTCGTCACTCCCTCGCTCGAGACCGTAGACACCCACGCGATAGGACGCGGAACCACGAGAGCCGTGATCAAGAAATACGGCTCCCGCCCTTCCAGCGTTGCCGGGTCGAAGCTGCGCCGTGTCACGCGGAGACGAACACGAGCTCGATCCCGTCCGGGTCCTTCACGGTCAACGTCTTGCCGTTCAGCTCCGCCGCGCCGTCCATGGCCCGGAGGCGCTCGTGGGTGGCTGCCAGTTCCTCTTGGCTCTCGACGGCGAACACGATCCTCTCGAGCCCAGCATGGTCCTTCGATGCCGGGGGGCGGCCGAGGGAATGCCAGGTGTTCGCCCCGAGGTGATGATGGTAGCCACGTGATGCGAAGAACCCCGCTTGGTCGCCATACTCGGCCATGAGATCCAGCCCGAGGCCGTCGACGTAGAAGCCGATGGTGGCGCGCAGGTTACTGACCTCGAGATGCACGTGACCGATATCTGTTCCCGTCGCTTTGTCCGACGCGTCCTTCGCTTCGCTGATGAGTGCGTGTAGATCGAGAGGGTCGAGTGTCATGCCAACCTTCTCGCCGGCTGCAGGCCTTGGCCATTGTTCTCGCGGCCGATCGCGGTACAGCTCGACGCCGTTGCCGTCGGGGTCGTCGACGTACAGAGCCTCGCTGACACCATGATCGCTTGAACCGATCTGGAAACCGGCTTCGACCAGGCGTGCCAAGACGTTGGCGAGCGCGGCCCGATCTTTGTATCGGATGGCCGTGTGATACAGCCCGGGCCCACGGCGATCCGCCAGAGAGTCAACACCCTCCGACACGAGTTTCAGGATCGCCGTTCCGCCCGGGGGCGCGAGCTCGGCAGTGGTTGACGAGGAGTCGAGTACCTCGAGGCCCGCGATGTCGCGGTAGAAGCCGAGCGCGCGCTCGATGTTGCGAACGCGCAGCACCACATGGTCTATGCGCTCGATAAGGGTGCTCGTCTCCGAGGCACCCCTATCGCTTCGCTGCTCCTGTTTCATGGTGTCCACGTTAAGCCGCCTGCTGTTCCGCTTCTACCGCTGCCACTGGGGCGGGGGCATTGCGGATCGCAAGGACGAAGCCGCCGGCGACGAGGGCTGCAAGGGTCGCAACGATGCCGTACCCGGAGCCGTCGAGGTTCAGGTCGAAAGCGTGGTCCAACGAGATGTCGCCGGGCCCGGTGAACGCCATGGCGATCGCCCCGATCGCGAGGACCGTGTTGAACTCGTAGCCGCCTGTCCCGATGAAGCCGTTGGGCAGGTGCACCGTAGCGACCGCTACGAGCATGACGCCGACGATCGCTGCCGCTCCTAGGGGAGTGAGCAGACCCAGAGCGAGCAGTAGACCTCCGCCGAACTCGGACAGGCCGGTGATCACGGCGTGGAGCTTGCCGGGTCGGAACCCTATGGATTCCAACCAGCCACCGGTACCGGCGATGCCGAAGCCGCCGAACCAACCGAACAACTTCTGTGCCCCGTGGGCAGCGAGGGTGCCGCCGATCACGAGGCGGATGAGTAGGAGACCTATCTCCATCTCTTCCTCCTTCTGACTAGATCACCGCCCCACTTCGGGGCCTATATCCCTCAGAACTTGCTTGCGCAAACAAATATTCCCGGCTATCATCAAGGCATGACAAAA
>JAXDJQ010000174.1:0-3514 GCA_034667565.1 Actinomycetota bacterium | reverse complement strand
TCGTTGGTGCTCGAGAACATGACGGTCGCGATCGGGGCCGAGACGGTGTTCGACAAAGGCCAACCCATCGGTTCGCTCGATGGGGCGCGCAAGGCGATGGATGTCGACGAGTTCGAGCTCTCTTGTGTGGTTGGCCTTGGATCGGGCGCCGCAGAGATCCTCTCTTGTGACCTTTCGACGGATTACGTGCGCTTGAATGCGGACGGCTCGACGTGATCGATGCAGGGGCGGCGGACAAAGCCGCGACACTGCTGGAGGCGCTTCCGTACATCCGTTCGTGGCATGGTCGCACGATCGTCGTGAAGGTGGGTGGTGCCGCGCTCGACGATGAACGTTTGGCGGGTCTTGTCGCGCAAGACCTCACCCTGCTCACTCTCGTCGGTGTACGCGTCGTCGTCGTGCACGGGGGCGGTCCCCAGGTGTCGGACGCGATGCGGGTCGCTGGTATCGAGCCGACGTTCGTCTCCGGTCTGAGGGTAACGACCGACGATTCGATCGAGATCGTCAGGCAGGTGTTGATCGGATCTATCAATAACGCTCTCGTGTCGCGCTTGTGCTCGGCTGGTCTGCGAGCTATCGGCTTGTCTGGCGCGGACGCCGGATTGATGGTCGCGGCGCGAGCCGCAGGTCCAGGAGGTGAGGATCTGGGTCATGTCGGTCGTGTCGCGACCGTTCAGGCGGAAGTCTTGTCGTCGCTGCTGAACGGCGGCTACACACCGGTCATCGCATCGGTTGCTCCGTCGGCCAACGGTCAACCTCTCAACGTGAACGCCGATGCCGTCGCCGGGTCGATCGCGGTCGCTATCGGCGCCGAGAAGCTCGTGTACTTGACGAATGTGGACGGGCTCTATGCCGACCTTGGTGACGCGGGTTCCTTGATATCCGAGCTCAAGGGAGATGAGTTGGGGCGCATGGCCGCTTCGCTCTCCGAGGGGATGCAACCGAAAGCCAAGTCGATCGTGGACGCACTCGAGGCTGGGGTGGGTAAGGCACACATCCTCGATGGGCGTGTTCCGCATGCAGTGTTACTCGAGATCTTCACTGACAAGGGTGTCGGGACGCAGGTGTTGCCATGACCACGGCTCTGAGCACGAACCAGATGATGCCGACCTACAAGCCGCATCCCGTGAGTTTCGTTTCGGGTTCGGGCAGCACATTGTTCTCCGAGGACGGTACGGCATACCTCGACATGGTGGCCGGGATCGCGGTCGCGTCGGTCGGTCACTGTCATCCGAAGGTCGTGCAGGCCATCACCCAACAGGCGGGTCGCTTGATCCACACTTCGAATCTGTACGGGACACACCCACAACGGGCTCTTGCAGAGAGACTCGCGGGGATCTCGCAGGGGAAGTTGTCTTTCTTCGCCAACTCGGGCGCAGAAACGATCGAGTGCGCGCTGAAGCTTGCACGTAAGTTCCAGGGTGGGTCGCGCAACGGATTCGTTGCGGCGACGGGCGGGTTCCACGGCAGAACCTTCGGTGCTCTGTCCGCAACGGGCCAGCTCGCCAAGCAGGCTCCGTTCGCACCCGTAGTGCCGGGCTTCACCCACGTGCCATATGGCGATAGCGGAGCGCTCGCTGCTGCTGTCGACGAAAACACGGCCGCCGTGATCCTCGAACCGATCCAGGGAGAAGCGGGCGTCGTGGTCCCACCCGATGGGTATCTGA
Source organism: Actinomycetota bacterium (assembly GCA_034667565.1). Lineage (GTDB taxonomy): Bacteria > Actinomycetota > CADDZG01 > CADDZG01 > WHSQ01 > JAXDJJ01. Next base: position 1,847 of record JAXDJQ010000174.1, on the reverse strand, counting down.
CCGAGGCGCGTGCCATCTGCGATCGAACTGGCACCCTCCTGATCTTCGACGAAGTCCAGACAGGTCTCGGTCGCACGGGCTACTGGCTCGCTGCAGAGCACGAGTCCGTAGACGCTGACATCACTTGCCTCGCGAAGACCTTGGGGGGAGGTCTCCCGATCGGTTCGTGCCTGGCCCGCCCGGGGATCGCGCAAGCGTTCGAGCCAGGTGACCATGCCACGACCTTTGGTGGTGGACCGGTTCAGTGTGCCGCGGCTCTGGCAACTCTCGACGTCATCGAAGGGGAGGGTCTCCTCGAGCGCGCGGTCGTTGCGGGTGAGTCGTTGCGCCGGGGGCTCGAGGAGTTGGGCGAAGTTCGAGGTCGTGGACTCATGGTGGCTCTCGATCTCGGCCGACCGGTCGCGCAGTCGATAGCGGATGGAGCACTCGCGCGCGGTGTCTTGGTCAATCCGGTCTCGTCGACCGCCATCCGCCTCACACCTCCCCTCGTGATCACCGACGAGGAGATAGACCGCGCCGTTCAGACGATAGGCGAGGTGTCGCGTGAGGTCTGATCGGTTGAAAGACCTCGTGCGGATCCTGCGCGCAGGTCATGCCGCCACCCAGCAGGAGATCGCCGCTGCCTTGAGGGACGCGGGACACGATGTGACGCAAGCAACCGTCTCTCGGGATCTTCAGGAGGTCGGCGCTGTGAAGATGCGGGGAGCTCGGGGGCTCGAGTACCGCTTGCCGGACGAAGTACCTCGAACCGCCGGCGGCGAGCTGATGGCCCGGAACCTGCGCAGGACCCTTCAGGACTTCGCCTTGGACGTACGAGCCGCGGCAACGTTGGTGATCGTCGTAACGGCCCCCGGCCACGCATCGGCGGTTGCGCGCGCTATCGATCTAGCGGGGACTGAGGAAGTCGTGGGAACCGTTGCCGGTGACGACACGATCTTCGTAGCTACCGGTTCACAGCAAGCCGCTGAACGACTGGTCGACCGATGGGGATCGGCGTCGGCGGGCACCAACGAGATCACTCAAGCGGAGGGAGAAAGATCGTGACCAAGAAAGTCGTTCTGGCCTATTCGGGAGGACTCGACACGTCCGTGGCGATCCCGTGGCTCGCCGACCAGGGATACGAGGTGGTCGCCGTGGCCGTCGATGTGGGCCAGGGTGGAGATCTGGGGGCAGCAGTCACCCGAGCCGAGAAGCTCGGAGCGATCGAAGCTCGCGCTGTTGATGCACGAACCGAGTACGCGACGGACTTCGCGTTCGCGGCCCTCAAGATGAACGCCCTCTACCAGAACCGTTACCCGTTGGTTTCGGCCCTGTCGCGACCGCTGATCGCACGAGTGTTGATCGAGGTTGCCGAGGAGGTCGGAGCCGAAGCCGTTGCCCACGGCTGTACGGGGAAGGGGAATGACCAGGTCCGTTTCGAGGTGTCCCTCAGCGCCTTGGCACCCGGGATCGACGTGCTAGCTCCCGTGCGCGACTGGGGGATGAATCGAGCGGAAACGATCGCGTATGCGGAGGAAAGGAACCTCCCGATAACGACGACCAAGTCGTCGCCGTATTCGATCGACGAGAACCTCTGGGGACGAAGCATCGAGTGCGGCGTGCTGGAAGACCCTTGGGAGCAGGCCCCCGAGGACATCTTCGAATCGACAGCATCTATCGCCGACGCTCCCGGGGAGCCAACAGACATCGAGATCTCGTTCGAAGGAGGGATGCCGGTTGCGGTCGATGGAGAGATCTTGGAACCGGTGCCATTGATCGAGGCCGTCCAGAAGAAGGTGGGGCAGTACGGTTATGGGCGCGTTGACCTCGTAGAGGATAGAGTTGTCGGTATCAAGTCGCGCGAGATC
>JAXDJQ010000173.1:0-6985 GCA_034667565.1 Actinomycetota bacterium | reverse complement strand
CATCCATCACCGATAGGAGGACCGTGTGCCAACTGAGTTGTTCTCTCTAACAGACAAGATCGCGCTCGTCACCGGTGCTTCACGCGGCATAGGGCGCGCGATAGCTCTCGGGTTCGCGGAAGCGGGCGCCGATGTCGCGGTAGCCGCTCGCACCGAAGGTGATCTAGAAACCCTGGCCAAGGAGATCGATGCGATCGGCCGTAAAGCTCTCGTGCTTCCAACCGACGTTCGTGACCGGGCCGCGATCCAGGGGATGTTCGACAAGACCGTCGAGCACTTCGGCCGCCTCGACATCCTGGTCAACAATGCCGGTGGGTCCAACTTCATGTCGCCGATCGTGGGGCTTCGCCCGGAGGGCTGGGACAAGCTGCGCACCCTGAACCTCGACTCGGTCTTCCACTGCACCCAGATCGGGGCTCAGAAGATGCTCGAGAGCGGCGGCGGGTCCATCATCCAGATCGCGTCCGTAGCCGGCATCGAGGGCGCCCAAGGCCTCTCCCCGTATTCCGCGGCCAAAGCCGGCGTGATCATGATGAGTCAGGCGGTCGCGAAGGAGCTCGCGGGATCCAACGTCCGCGTCAACTCGATCGCCCCGGGCTGGATCGACACACCGTTGAACGAGTGGATGACGAGCGACGAGGGCACACTCCGCGAGGCAGTGAAGATGGTGCCGATGGGTCGCATCGGAACGGCCGAAGAGATCGTGGGCGGCGCGGTCTACCTAGCGTCCGAAGCATCGTCGTTCGTGACGGGAGCAACGATAGTCATCGACGGAGGCCAAACCGCCTAACCGGCGCAACCATGTAGGTCCTCCCTGCTCGCTACGTCGCCGCTTAGCGCGTTGGAAATTGTCAGACATCCGAAGGGATCAGGGCGCGATGGATGCTCGATGTCTGACAATTTCCCAAGCGCATGGCGGCGACGCTGCGAGCCTGGGGGCCCGGTCCGGGTTGTGGCGGCGACGTAGCGAGCCTGGAGGCCCCGTTCCGGTTTGTTAGTGGGTGCAGCGGCCGGTGCCAACCTTCGCCCTGCGCTGCGCGCCCGCGTCGACCTCGTCTTCGACCTCGCCGGCAGTTAGCGCGTAGCCAACGTCACCGTCTGTTGTCGATGCTGCGAAGACGACCCCTGCGACGTTTCCGTTCGAGAGCACGAAGGGTCCACCGGAGTCACCTTGCCGGACGGCAGCGCGGAGCTCGTAGACCTCGCGCGTGGCTTCGCCCCGTCCGTAGATGTCTTTACCTGTCGCCGGGTATTCCGCCTGGACGGCCGCTCGCTTGATCACGAGCTCGCCATCCTTCGAGCCCGGGTAACCGAGTGTGGCACCGATCGTGCCTCTCTCTTGCTCGACGGGCTGAAGGTCGAGCACCGGTCCGCTTAGGCCGTCGACATGGATGACCGCGATGTCGGTCTTGGGGTCGAAGAGAACCACGGTCCCGTCGAGGTCGGACGACCCCTCCTGTTGGATCGTTACCGAATCTCCTCCCGAGACGACGTGGGCGTTCGTGACGATCGTTTCGCTCGCAGCGATCCATCCACTACCGAGCTGAGTACCGCCACAAGCTGGAACGACCACTCTCACCATCGAAGGGATCGCTTTCCGAGCCGCGCGGTTGGCCTGCTCGTCGGTGGGGAGCTTGACCGGTGGACCGACCGGCCGGGGCAATCCGGCGAACACCTGAGGGAACCCGGAGGTGTTCAGGTACTGGCGGATGTACGCGAGCACGTCGGGAGGGGCGGGCATCACATCGTTCATGAAGGCGAGCGTCTGGGACTTCTGAAGCGCTTTCGCGAGACCTTTAGAAGGACCTTGGATCAGCAAGCTACCGATCAGCCAGAAAGAGATGAGAGTCACAACGATGCTAAGAGCGGTTCCCATGCCTGAGTCGACATGGCCTAAACGGGCACGTTGTGCCACCGAGGAGAAGCGGTGCCCCACGATGAAGCCGAGAGCTTGACCGAGCGACAGCAGGACGAACACCGAAGCGATCGAGATGAGCGCTGCCTGAGGACCGGCTCCATCGGCGAACGTCTCGGCGATACGGGGGCCGAGCGCGACACCCGCCAGAAGACCAAGGAATCCGCCGCCGAATTCGAATAGTTGACTGATGAATCCGCGGCGCCATCCGCGCCAGGCTGCTAGTCCGACGAACAGGATGATGCCTGCGTCGACGATGTTCATCCGTGGGTCAATCGATGCCCAGACCGGTCTGCAACGCCCTCAGGGCCGAGAACGTGCAGAGGAACGCAGCGATGCCGAAGATCATGATCTCGATGCCCGGCCTTTTACGCGCTTGGGTATGCGCGATCACAAGGACGAACAAGGGGAAGCCGGCTCCGTACACGTAGTGCAGCCAACTCGGGCCGTTCGACTGGGGCCGCGCGCCGCTGAGGAAGAGGTAGACGCCGATCAGGAACTGCACCCCAAGGATCGCTTGCAGGGCGCCGAGGAGGGTCCAGTAGAACCCCGGTGCCTCCTTGTTCCGGACGTAAGAGTAGATAGACGTCAGCATGAGCACCGCGAAACCGGCAGGGATAGAGAAGGCGACGTACGTGTGGAGGTTAGTCATGGCGGCGCAGACTCTAAACGGACAGAACTTCCAACCGAGGTAGACAGACGTTCAAGACCTGCTCGACGGACCGATCGACGGCCTCACGACACGGTTTGGAAACCTCATCGGGCGCGCGGTCAGACAGCCACTCCGCCGGGATCATCTCCGGAGCTCCGCACATCTCCGCGAAATGGATCGTCCATACCTTCGGCACAACGGTGTCGTACTGATAGCCGCCGCCACCGGTGGCGACCCAGCGACCTCCGCAATAAGTAGTCGCCGTCTCGTGGATCAAGCGGGCCATCGGCCGGTAAGCCGTCATCGTTAGCCCGAGGTTGGCAAGCGGATCGTTCCAGTGAGTGTCCGCACCGAGCTGGGTCACCAGGAGATCGGGGCGGAACGCCTCGGCCAGTGTTGGCAGCATCCGCTCCAATGCCCATAGGTAGTCGGCTTCGCCTGTCAGAGGCAGCAGGGGGAGATTCGCCGCGGTTCCTACCGCCCCCGGGCCCCCAGTCTCGTCCTCGAACCCGGTCCCGGGGTACAGGTAACGGCCGGACTGGTGCAGTGACAACGTAAGCACGCGCGGGTCGTCGTAGAAGATCCACTGCACGCCGTCACCATGATGAACGTCGACATCCAGATACAGGACACGCCAGTCGGGGTGAACCTCGAGAGTCTTGGCGATCGCCACGGCGGGATCGTTGTAGATGCAGAATCCCGAGGCCTCCCGCCGGCGGGCGTGGTGCAGGCCTCCTGCCGGATTGAACGAGTGGAGCGAGTTGCCGTCGAGCACCTGTTCGACGGCGGTCAGGGAAGCACCGCACACCATCTTCGAGGCGCTATGCATGTTCGGAAAGATCGGATCGTCCGGGGTGCCGAGACCAAACTCGAGCCCCGCGTGTGGATCCAACACACCGGCATCTATCTCTTTGACGGTGCGTACGAATGCCGGGTCGTGCGCCGCGATCACTTCTTCATCGGACGCGGAGCGGGCATCGACCTCCTCCACGTTTTCGAGCGCAGTGAGACCCAGCGCGCGGATGTTGTCGTAGGTCAGCAGGACCCGCTCCGGTCGGAGGGGGTGATCGCTACCGAAGTCATAGAGACGACCCAGATCGCCTGCCGAAACGAGGGAAACAGGTTCGGGGCTTACGGCCGATCGTCCGTTTCCGGGTCCATGTACGGATAGGGATAGGCGGTCGGAGGCGAGAAGGTCTCCTTGATCGTCCGCGGACTGACCCACCGGATCAGGTTCCAAATCGAACCAGCCTTGTCGTTCGTGCCCGACCTACGCGCACCGCCGAAAGGCTGCTGGCCGACCACCGCGCCGGTCGGTTTGTCGTTCACATAGAAGTTCCCCGCGGCCCATCGCAGCCGGGTCTTGGCCTTCTCGATGGCATAGGTGTCCTGGGCGAAGACGGCACCCGTCAAGGCGTACGGGGTGCTTGTGTCGGCAAGCTCGATCGCTTCGTCGAAATCCTTCTCCGGATACACGTAGACAGTCACAACGGGACCGAACAGCTCCTCTCGCATCAGCCTGTTGTGCGGGTCGATTGCCCGGACGACCGTTGGCTCAACGAAGTAACCGACCGAGTCCTCTACGGTTCCGCCCGCGATGACCTCGAGGTCCTCAGACGACCTTGCCTCATCCAAAGCGGCTTTGTGCCTAGCGAATGCACGCTCGTCGATCACGGCTCCCATGAAGTTCGAGAAATCCGTGACATCTCCCATCCTGATCCGTGGAACCTCGTCACCGATCCGCTCGCGTAATCCATCCCAGAGGTTGTCCGGCACGTAGATGCGCGATGCCGCGGAGCACTTCTGACCCTGGTATTCGAACGCCCCTCTGATCACCGCAGTTGCCAACGCATCGACCGATGCCGAGGGATGGGCAAGGATGAAATCTTTCCCGCCCGTCTCACCCACGAGACGGGGGAAATTCCGATACGCCGACACGTTCTGTCCGAGCTGTTGCCACATCCACTCGAACGTCGCGGTCGACCCCGTGAAGTGGATACCGGCAAGGTCGGGATGGGCTAGCGCCGGCTTACCGATCTCGGGTCCGGCACCATGAACCATGTTGATGACGCCGTCCGGCAACCCTGCTGCAGTGAACAGCTCCATCAGATAGTGAGCGCTGAATGCCTGAGTCAGCGACGGCTTCCAGACGACCGTGTTGCCCATGAGCGCGGGAGCCGTTGGCAGGTTCGCGGCTATCGATGTGAAGTTGAAAGGCGTAACGGCGAAAACGAATCCTTCGAGCGGTCGATAGTCGAGCTGGTTCCACATCCCAGGCGAGGCCCCGGGTTGCTCTGAATAGATACGCTCTGCGAAGGCGACGTTGAAACGCCAGAAATCGATCAACTCGCAGGCAGCGTCGATCTCGGCCTGATGGACGGTCTTGGACTGACCGAGCATCGTGGAGGCATTGATCGTGTCCCGCCACGGCCCGGCAAGGAGCTCGGCCGCTCGGAGGAAGACCGAGGCTCGTTCTTGCCACGGAAGTCCCGCCCACCCAGCGTGCGCCCCGGCGGCAGCCGCTACTGCCTGTTCGAGATGCTTGCCGTCGCCCTGGTGCACATCACCGAGAACGTTCTTGGTCGCATGGGGCATGACCGCCTCGTACAGGTTCCCGGTTGAAACCTGCTTACCGCCGATAACCATGGGGACCTCGATGCGATCCGCTGCCATGGCGTCGAGGCGTCGTTTCAGACTGGCACGCTCGGGCGAACCGGGGGCGTAGTCCTTGACCGGCTCGTTATGGGGGGCCGGGACCCGGGTCACGGAGTCGGTCATGGTCAGACTCTAGGCCTCGTTCGCCAGTTCCTTGCTGCGCTCCATCGCTGCTTGGATGGCGTTAAGGAACGCAGCTCGGACCCCGGACTGCTCGAGTACCTGGATCGCCCGAGTGGTGGTCCCGCCCGGCGAGGTGACCATCTCCCTCAGCTCTACGGGGTGCATGTGGGTATCTCGCAACAGCTTCGCGGATCCCAGCATGGTCTGGACGACGAGGTCGGTCGAGATCTCACGAGAGAGACCGAGAAGGATCCCTGCTTCGATCATCGCCTCCGCGAGAAGCGCGAAATAAGCCGGCCCCGAGCCCGAGATCGCGGTCACCGCGTCCAGGTATTCCTCCGGGACGACGACGACCCGTCCGACATGGGTCAGTACCTCGGTGGCCAGGTGCAGATGGTCGTCGGTGGCGTGCTTGCCGGCGGCGATCCCGGCCATGCCCTCATGTACCAGCGATGGAGTGTTCGGCATCGCTCGGACGACCGGTACCGGCTGGGCAAGATGGGACTCGATCAGATCCGTGGCGATCGCCGCCACGAACGAAAGAACCGTCTGGTCGGTACCGATATGAGGCGCAACCTCGGTCAATAGCGCTTCGACATCTTGGGGTTTGACTGCCAGCACCACTATGTCGGCGCCGGCCACTGCAGCGCCGTTGTCTAGAGTCGTCGAAACTCCGTGCTTCTCCGCGAGCTCTTTCAACCGCTCGTCACTACGAGCCGTAACCACGAGCTCCGAAGGTTGTCGCCAACCGGACGCGAGCAGTCCGGCGACAAGAGCTTCGCCCATCCTTCCGCAACCGAGCACCGCTAATCTGGCCATGGCGAGTGCCTATCATGGCACCCGGAACATGGTCCGGCCAACGAAGAAGAGGTGTAACGAGTGCTGGGGAAGATGCTGCTGTGGGCATCCGAGAAGGAGCGCGTCCACCGGATGGTCACCGAAGGGAAGCTGACCCGCAACGTCGTAAGACGATTCGTCGCCGGTGATCACCTAGAAGACGCCGTAGAGGCGATCAAGGACCTCAACTCCAAAGGCATCGGCGGGATCCTCGACCTCCTCGGAGAAGGTGTCGCCGACTCCGCTGGTGCCCAAGCGGCGGCCGATGAATACCTAACGTCGATCAACCGCATCACCGAGACCGGGATCGACACGACGGTTACCGTCAAACCAACCCAGCTCGGGCTCGCCTTCGACAAGGGTGCCTGCATCGACCATCTCAGGCGCTTGGCCGCCGAAGCTCAGGCGATCAACGCCATCGTCGAGATCGACATGGAGCAATCGGCCTACGTGTTGGACACGATCGACATGTACCGCCTGCTACACAGCGATTTTCCCACTTTGCGCATGGCGATCCAGGCCTATCTAAGGCGCACGCCCGTCGACCTCGAGGTCCTCGGCGCCTTGAAGCCCAAGGTCCGCCTCGTGAAGGGGGCCTACGCCGAACCCGAAGAGCTGGCCTTCCAGAAGAAGGACGAGATCGAGAACCAGTACCGGTTCCTCACCGACTGGTTATTCGAGAAGGGCACCGATCCCGGGATCGCGACGCATGACTCCGACCTGATAGCCCACGCACAACGAGCGGCTGAGAGAACCGGGGCCGGCAAGGAAGGCTTCGAGATCCAGATGCTCTACGGGATCCG
>JAXDJQ010000172.1:0-3266 GCA_034667565.1 Actinomycetota bacterium | reverse complement strand
AACCGGTATCCCGCCGAACCTCGCTCTTGGAGGCGCACTCGCCGTCGTTGGCGCTCGCAAGCTCGTCGAGTTCCGCAACAGGGGCCTCGAGTCGTAGACGAACACCGAGAGGTTCTACGCGACGAGTTCTCGCGGGCGGCGACCACGTTCGGGGATCGAACGGCAGGTCGCTTCGATCACATGGGCGTCGTGGACTTCTCCGGGGTGGAGCGCGGCGCTAGCGTGGCCGAAGTGGGAGCTGGCACGGGCAACTTCCTTGCACTATTCGATGAGGTTGCCGGTAGTCAGATCGCCATCGACCTAACGGCTGCGATGCTCGAACAAGCCGTTAGCCGTCATCCCCATCTCGCAGCTGTGGTCGCCGACGGCGCGTCGCTTCCTCTTCGATCGCGCTCGATCGACCTGGTCACGAGCGCGCAGGTCTTCCACCACATCCTCGAGCCCATCCCCGTGGTGAGAGAGATGCGCCGCGTCGTCGCACCCGGGGGCCGCGTTCTGATCGTCGATCAGGTTGCAACCGAGCGAGTCGAGCAGAGCCAGTTCATGACCAAGCTCGATCACCTGCGCGATCCGTCCCATGCTGCGTGCAGACCACCCTCCGCCTTCCGCATCATGGTTCAGGCGGCAGGACTCGAGATCGAGGACGAAGCGATCCACGAGTCTCGGGATCATCTCTCGAAGTGGATGCCACCAGAGGAGTTCCCCGCCGAACGGATCGAGGCAGTCTCCCGCTTCGTTGCCGATCATGGCCCCGAGACCGGCATGCAGTTCGAGCCCGACGGCGACGATTGGGTCTTCACCAGGAGAAGGATCATGGTTCTAGCCACTCGTTCCGGCTGATCCTTATCGTCACTGCTCGCGGGGAAGATAGGGCGATGCCGAAGATGACGAAAGCGATCGCTTCCAAGCGCGTCAAGGAGCTGCGCGAGACGATCGATTATCACTCGTACCGTTACCACGTCCTGGACGACCCCGAGATAGCCGACGTCGAATACGACGCCCTTATCCGGGAGTTGATGGATCTCGAGGGCGAGTTCCCGGCTTTGATCTCGCCGGATTCACCCACCCAAAGGATCGGAGCTCCACCGTCCGATCAGTTCAGTCCGGTGGAGCACCGGTCGCCGATGATGAGTCTCGACAACGCGTTCAGCCAAGAGGAGCTCCAAGCGTGGGGAAACCGCGTCGAGCGCGGCGTCGGAAAGCCGGCGGGACTCGTCGCCGAGCTCAAGATGGACGGCGTCGCTGTGAACCTGATCTATGAGGGGGGCGTGCTCGTCAAGGGTGCGACGCGCGGTGACGGTCGTGTCGGCGAGGACATCACGGCGAATCTCAAGACGGTGCGTGCTGTCCCCCTCAAACTGCGCGGCAAGGCCCCGAAGATCGTTGAGGTGCGTGGCGAGGTCTACATGAAGACCGCGGACTTCGACAAGCTCAACGAAACCCTCGGCGAACAGGGTCTGAAGACGTTCGCTAACCCTCGCAACGCCGCCGCGGGATCACTGCGGCAGAAGGATCCCAAGATCACGGCCTCGCGCAACCTGTCACTGATCTGCCACGGGGTCGGCTTCGTCGAGGGGAAGCGCTATCACTCCCACTGGGAAGCGCTAGAAGCGATCCGCGAGATGGGCCTTCGCACGAACCCAGAGAACAAGCGGTTGGAGACCCTCGAGGATGCCTACGGCTTCTGTGCTCACTGGCAGGAGCATCGCCACGACGTCGGCTACGAGATCGACGGTGTCGTCTTGAAGGTCGATCCCATCGGCCAACAAGAGGAACTCGGGTTCACCTCGAAGGCTCCGCGATGGGCGATCGCTTACAAGTTTCCTCCCGAGGAACGGACGACCCTGCTGAAGGACATCTTCGCTTCGGTGGGACGAACCGGAGTCGTGACTCCCTTTGCCAATCTCGAGACGGTGTTCGTGGGCGGCGTCAACATCACGACGGCGACGCTGCATAACGAGGATGAGGTCGCTCGTAAGGATGTTCGTCCGGGCGACACGGTCATCGTTCGTCGTGCAGGAGATGTCATCCCGGAGGTAGTCGGGCCGGTGCTCACGAAACGGCCGAAGGCGGCCAAGCCCTGGAAGATGCCCAAGAAGTGTCCTTCATGCGGAACCGTTCTGGTCCGCAACGATGGTGAATCAGCGACGCGATGCACGAACATCTGGGGATGCGGAGCCCAGCGGCGAGAGCGCATCTTCCATTTCGCAAGTCGGGGCGGGATGGATATCGAGGGGCTCGGCTACCAGACGATCATGACTTTGATCGATAAGGGGTGGCTCGACACAGTGAGCGACATCTATTTCCTGAAGCCCGAACAGTTCGAAGACCTCGAAGGGTGGGGTCAGATCTCGATCAACAACCTGATGGAAGCGATCGAGGCATCGCGCAAGCGACCACTGGCGAACGTCTTAGGCGCCTTGGGTATCCCTCACGTCGGCGGGGCTACCGCTCGCGCCCTGGCTCAGGAGGTCCGTTCGCTAGACAAGTTGAGAACCATGACCTCGGACGAGCTCGAAGCCTTAGAGGACATCGGTCCGGTCATGGCGCAAGCGATAGCCGACTACTTCAGCGACGAACACAACCAGGAAGTGCTCGACCGTTTGCTCGAGGGTGGGCTCGATCCCGAGCCACCGGCAGCGAAGAAGGAAGGTTCCCTATCCGGGAAGACCTTCGTCGTGACCGGAACTTTGCAGGGCTTCAGTCGCGACGGCGCGACCCAGGCGATCGAGGAACGTGGGGGCAAGGTCGCATCGAGCGTGTCGAAGAAGACCGACTATGTCGTGGTGGGGGAGAGTCCTGGCGCGAGCAAGTTCAACAAGGCTCAAGACTTGGGTATAGAGATGCTCGACGAGAAAGCATTCAAGAAGCTTCTCGCCTGAGCTAGGACTGTGGTTGCGCCTTCCTCCGCAACCACCAGAAGCCGGCGCTCATCGCTGCGACTATCCCTGCCAGCAACCAGAGGTTCCCTGGGACCGTCGACGAGGTTGGCTCATTCGCTGGCTGCTCGGCATCGCCGGCGGGGGCGGCCTGCTCCTCGGGCTCGCTGGGGTCTGCCGGCGGGAGGACGGCGCCGCCTGTGACCGAGGTGTTGCTGATCTTCCCGACGCCGTCACCGACGACGATCGCACCTGCCATCCCCGGGTGAAGGATGCACAGATAGGGGAACACGCCTTCGTCATTGAACGTGTACGAGATCGACTCTTTCGGCCTCAACTCGGTGTGGAGGTTCCCGAAGACGTTGTTCACGCCTCCGAGCATGTGGA
>JAXDJQ010000171.1:0-7180 GCA_034667565.1 Actinomycetota bacterium | reverse complement strand
CCCGTGTCCATCCACTCAAGATAGTTGCTACCGTCAGCCGCCTATGAAAGACATCGGCATCGTCGGGATGCCCTACTCGGGCAAGTCCACCTTGTTCACCGCCTTGACGCGCAGTGGTGGGACCGGGGGTCGCTCCAATCAGGCGGTCGTCGAGGTCCCGGACGCTCGCCTCGGGGTGCTGTCCGATCTGGAGAAGTCAAAGAAGTCGGTGGCCGCGAAGGTTCGCTTCGTCGACGTCCCGGGAGGCTTGACCGCACAGGGCATCGCGGAGTTCCGGCAGACCGATGCGCTGTGCATGGTGGTGCGCGCGTTCGGCCCGGATGCCGCCCCTGCATCGGAGCTCGGCTCGCTCGAGGCCGAGATGATCCTCGCCGACATGGCCAACATCGAAAGTGGCCTCGAGAAGGGGAAGAAGAAGTTGCGGGGCGACAAGGGAGCCCAAGCGGAGATCGATGTGCTGGAGCTAGCTCACAAGACCCTCGAAGCCGAACAACCCCTTCGGACCGCGGGGCTCGATGACGAGCAGCAGAAGCTGCTGCGCGGGTTCGCGCCGTTGACCCTCAAGCCCTGGATCGTCGTCGCGAATGTGGAGGAGGGGGCCGGCGTGCCGGAAGGGCTACCGGACGGGGCTCTGGCGATCTCTGCGTCGCTCGAATCCGAGGTCGCGGGGATGGAGCCCGACGAGGCATCGGAGCTGCTCAAAGGTTTCGGAGTCGACGAGCCCGGACTCGACCAGGTGATCGGTGCGTGCTACCGAGCGCTCGACCTCATCACGTTCCTAACGACAGGCGAGGACGAGACGCGTGCGTGGGAGGTACGGCGCGGAGCGAAGGCGCCGGAAGCTGCGGGCGTCATCCACTCGGACCTCGAGCGCGGCTTCATCCGAGCCGAAGTGATCGGCTACACGGAGCTCGTCGACGCAGGTGGTTACGACAAGGCGAAAGCGGCCGGAGTCCTACGCGTCGAAGGCAAGGACTACAGCGTCCAAGAAGGCGACATCCTGAACATCCGCTTCGCCGTCTAACTGTTCTGCATCCACCAGGCAAGAGCTGGCTGGTGCAGAAAAGTTCAGTCTTGGCCGGGGTAGACGTCCGTCTCGGACTCGTGCCACACCGGTGAATCCCCTGCGGTCTCGACGTTGAAGCCCATCTCGTAGACGAGCGACCCTCCGTAGAGAGCCCCGAACGAAACCAGCCCCGCGACCACGACCGACAGGACGGTCAACGTTGTGGGCGTGTACGCCTGGTCATCGATGACAAGCCTCCAGATGACGTTCAGAGTCACAAGAGCGGTCGTTGTGAGCATCACTGCCATGTGCCAGTTGGCAGTGCGCCGAGCCTGGGTGCCCTTCGGCGTCGACTTCAACCAGTCCCAGAATCCGGTAAGTGCTGTCGGGATGGAGACGATCAACCCGGCTACGAACACGAATGTCGCGGCGCGCCACATGTCATGCGAGAAGCTCGAAGCGCCCATCGGCATCAGGTCGACGCCTTCCCCCGGATGCGACATGACGTGGCTTGGGGGCATGTCCTCCTTGAACAAGACCGACAGCACGTCGAACACCGCGCCGAGGATGTAGGCGGCGATGGGGATGTCGGTTAATGGGGGATGGAAGGGCTTGCCGGCCCAGCCGCGCAGGCCCTTGAACTTGCGCCCCTTGATCGTGAGAGATGGCTTGATCGAGAACAGCTTCGGCATCTTCTCGTCCCCCTTCTTCTCCAAGTTTTCTGGTTTGAGCTCGCTAGGCGAGCTGAAACCAGAAAAGTTCAGACCAGTACGGCGGCTCCTGAGCGTCGAGGGTCGAACGCTGCATCCACATTGCCAGCGTCGTCGACCGATGCTGCTTGTACCGCCCCGAAATACATGTGGATCTCGTCGTAATGCCGTGGTGTGTAACCGAGCTCGGCCCCCGGCAATTCCAACTCGTAACACAGCAGCTCGCCGTCACGGCGGGGATCGAGATGAGCCCGCGGGGCCGCTACCGCATCGGTCAATGAGTCACCGTCGACCGCGATGCGCAGGAACGTTTGCACGATGGCGCTGACGATCCGGTCCGCTCCGGGCGAACCCAAGGCGACGGTCAATCCGGGCCCCGAAGCGATCGTCGGTGACATATTCGAGTGACACCGCGATCCCGGCGGTAGACGATGGACGCCGAGGGGGTTCAACTCCTCTTCGCCAAGCGTGTTGTTCATGAGCATCCCGTGGATCACGAGTCCCGAGCCGTATCCGTTCGAAGCGGTGATGGAGCAAGCGTGCCCTTCGGCATCCGCCGCTGAGGCATGCGTCGTCGAGGGCGACCTCATCGACTTCGAGCGAAGCGTCTGCAGCGCTTCTTCGAACGCGCCGGCGATCGCTCCCGGGTCTTGGTAACGCTCGAGGCGGTAGCCCACTGCTGCACGTTGTGCTTCGACGATCGCACGCAGTCGTTCCAGCGGATCGTCGAAACGCGCTCCATCCAGCAGCGCCAACATGTGAACGAGGACCGCGCCGCCGACGGACGGTGGGGGATTCGATTCGATCGTCCATCCGAACGCGTTCGTCGAGACCGGCGCGCGCACCTCTGCGTTGTACTCGGTCAGGTCTTCCATGCTGATGAATCCGTCGCCGTCGGCGATCTCGTTGGTGATCTCGGTTGCAAGCGAACCGGCATAGAACGCTTCCGGACCTTGCGAGGCGATCATCTCGAGGGCCTCGGCCAACTCCGGTTGCTTAAGCACCGATCCCTCGGTCAGAGGCTGCCCCTGATCATCCGAGAACAGTCCGTTCGATGCTTTGAACTTGGACCAGATCGCTTCCCACGTCACCGAGAGGTAATAGGCGGAGGTCTTCGGGAACGGGACACCGTCGCGGGCGGCCTTGATCGCATCCTCGAACAGCGCGGCCCACTCGATCTTGCCGTGGCGTTCCCAGGCGGTCCGGGCGGCGGCCAGGATCCCCGGGACGCCGATCGAGCCGGCGCCGATGCCCGTGTACATCCCATTCGAATAGTCGAGGTAGATCCGCTCGATCCCCTGACCGGTCGTGCTCGGCACGGTCAGAGGCATCGTGTTGTTGCCGTCGACGACCTCGACGCGGCCGTCGGGGGTCCGAACGGCGATGAACCCGCTCCCCCCGACCGATACGAAGAATGGTTCGGCGACCCAGGCCATGATGCAGGAGGCGATGCAGGCGTCGATCGCGTTCCCGCCCTGGCGCGCGACGTTGGCACCGGCCTCGGCTCCGAGCCGATTGCCTGCCGCTACGCCCAGCCTTGCACCCATGACCGCCAGGGTATCGGTACCGTCGGCACATGAGACAAGGCCGCAACCTCTATCGGATCCAGGATCGGGTGACAACGCGCGCCGAGCCCGAGGCGGTGATGGAGCGCGTCCTCAGTCCCAAGACGTGGCCCGAATGGCAAGCAGAGATAAAGACGGTCGAGGGACCCGATCGGATGGAGGACGGCGATCAGGTCTCGGGCGACGCCGAGCTCGTCGGGTTCAAGGTCCAGGGGCGGAGCGATGCGCACGTCGTGGACGAGGGGTTGTTCATCGAAGACGTGATCGTTGGTGTGCGCATGGTGATCACTTACGAGGTCCGGCCAACGGAGTCGGGCTCGGAGATCACTCGCACCTTGGAAGCCGACCTTCCGAGGGGATTCCTTGGTGGGATCCTGTCGATCGTACTGCGCGCGAAACTACGCCGGATGCAGAAGAAGTTGCTGAGTTCGCTTGCGGGTCAGGCGGAAGCCGAAGCCTGAACCATCTCCGCCATCGAATCCATCAGGTCCCGCAAGCTGACGATGCCGATCGGCTCGTCCATATCCATCACCAACAGGTGACGGAAACCACCGTCGGTCATCGTCTTGATCGCGCGCAGCAGGTCCCACCCGGATTCACCGCTGACGACCTCACGAGTCATGACGTCTCCAACAGACGTCGTGTCGATGTTCTGTTCCTTCGCGATCGCGTGCAACAGGTCGCGTTCGGTGATGATCCCAGCGACCTTCTCTTTCTCGATAGCGACCGCGCAACCGACGCCCCGATCGGACATGGCCTTGGCCGCTCGCCGAAGGGTGCTCGTGGGGTCAACCGTCAGCAGATGGCGGACCGCAACATCTCTAAGAAGTTTCATGAGGGCGTCATATTGGCCTACCTGGAGGGGCCGGGCAAGTGCCTAGCCGCGGTTAGCGTGGGCCGATGATCCTTGGTGCTCACGTGCCGGGCGACGATCCGCTCGGCGAAGCCAAAAGCGTTGGGGCCCAGTGCCTCCAGATGTTCGTCGGCCCTCCGCAGTCGTGGAAGAAGCCTCCACCCCGTGGTGACGCCCCCACCTTGAAGAAGTCGAAGGTGCCCATCTATGTGCACGCCCCCTATCTGATCAACGTGGCCTCACCCAACAACAGGATCCGGATCCCGTCCCGAAAGATCCTCGCGAACACGGTCGAGATGGCCGCAACGGTGGGCGCTGCCGGCGTGATCGTGCATGCCGGGCACGCCGAAGATGGCATCGAAAGAGGCTTCATCCGTTGGTACAAGGTGTTCGAGGAAGCGGAATTCGAGGTCCCGATCCTCATCGAGAACACGGCCGGCGGTGAGAACGCGATGGGTCGCCATGTGGACGTCATCGCGAAGCTCTGGGAACAACTTGCTGAGTTCGATGTGGGGTTCTGTTTCGACACGTGTCACGCGCACGCAGCCGGCGAGGACCTCTCGGATGTCGTCGATCGGGTGTTGCAGGCGACGGGTCGCATCGATCTGGTGCACGCGAACAGCTCACGGGACGCGGCCGGGAGCGGAGCGGACCGGCACGCCAACTTCGACGGTGGCCAGATCGATGTCGAAGCGATCGCTGCGATGGTGAAAGCGTCGGGGGCACCCGCAGTCATCTGCGAGACCCCGTGGCCCGGGATCGGAGACGACATCACGTGGTTGAAGGATCGTCTCTAGAGTCCCTAGCCGAGCAACTTGTGTTTCAGTTCGTCAACGTGACCTTTGGCGCTGACCCCATACATCGCTTGTTCGATGCGGCCATCCGGCCCGATCACGAACGTAGACCTCTTGATCTTCAGCTTGATCCCTTCCCATTCGCCTGGCTTCTCGGCCACCGCGCCGTACGCGGAAGCGAGCGATAGATCCTCGTCGACGAGGAGCGGAAAGTTCAGTTGATGTTTCAACGCGAACTTGCTGTGTGACTCGGCCCCCTGAGGACTGGCGCCAAGAACCACGATGTCGTTCGCTTCCATCTCGGACTTCGCATCACGGAAGTCGCACGCTTCCTTCGTTCAGCCAGGGGTGAAATCGGCGGGATAGAAGTAGAGGATCACGCGCTTCCCGCGCAATGCATCCAAGGTCCATCGCTGCCCGTCGGCATCGACCGCGTCGAACGCGGGGGCAGGATCGCCCGACCTAAGTTCGACCGTCATCGCTCACCTCCGTGATCGCGTTGATGAACATCTCTTGCATCCAGCCGAGCCAGTGCAGTAAGGCCATGCCCCCAGCCTGGGGATCGGCCGGATCTAACTCGGCGGACATCTTCTCCTCCGTCACCTCTAAGCGGGTGCCGAGCGCCAAGCGCAGGTCCGTTAACGCGGTGAGCCATCTATCGATCTCGCTGCGAGGCAGTTCGGTCTCGACCGGGCCACCGCCGCCCAAGAGTGAGAGGACGGCGGCGATAGCGCCGAGCTTTCCATCCTTGAGCTCCTGGCCCACGAGCTCGCTGAACGCATCGGCGTCGTCCGCTTCGGCGTAGGCGCGGGGGAACAGACGATCGATGACGTCATCCTGGATCGCGGCCTCGTTATCGAGCAGCTCCTTCATCTCACCGAAGAGGTGCCGGAGGATCTCAGCTTCGGCAGCATCCAACTGCACGAGGGCTCCGGTCACGTGGGACTGGATCGAGGCCATCAGTCGCTCTTCGTAAGCGTGGCCCACAATCCATGACCGTGAAGCCTGAAGCAATCGAGCTCGGCTTTCTCGCGTGAGCCGCTCGAAACGACCGACTTCCCGTCGTGATGAACCTCGAGCATCAATCGCGTCGCCTTCTCGAGGGAGTAGCCGAAGAGCTTCTGGAAGACCCAGGTGACGTAGCTCATCAGGTTCACCGGGTCGTTCCACACGATGACGAGCCAGGGGCGATCGGCCTCGACCGCGTCATCGGTGATGTCCTCTTCGATCCGGCCCGGGGCGACACCCGTTTCCATGCTCAGCAGCGTCACTAAGACACGTGTCGGCGCAGCCGACACCGGCATAGCAACAGGACCGACGAAGTCGGTCCGCATTACTCGCCCGTGGGTTTGCGTGTTGCGTGGCCCCCGAACTCCTTGCGCAAGGCAGCGATGACCTTCCCAGCGAACGACGCATCTTGGCGGGAGGCGAAGCGGGCGAACAACGCTGTGGCGATCGTGGGGACGGGTACTGCGTGCTCGATCGCGTATCCCAAGGTCCATCGCCCTTCCCCGGAGTCCTCGATATAAGGCGCGACCTCGTCAAGGTTGTGATCGCCCTCGAACGCTCTCGCCGCAAGATCGAGTAACCATGAGCGCACGACGCTTCCGTGCCTCCACAGTTCGGCAACCTGACCGGTGTCGATATCGAACTCGCTCTCGTGAAGCAGTTCGAAGCCTTCTCCGTAGGCCTGCATCAGCGCGTACTCGATCCCGTTGTGGACCATCTTGGTGAAGTGGCCGGCACCGGTAGCACCCACGTGCGCGTAGCCGTTTTCAGGCGCCAAGGTTTCGAAGATCGGCTCCGCGCTCTCGAACGCGGCGCGATCGCCTCCAACCATCAGGCAGTAGCCGCCCTCGAGACCCCAGATGCCCCCCGACGTACCGGCATCGAGGAAGTGGATACCTCCCCCCGCTAGCTCCTCGGCTCGTTTGATCGATTCCGTGTAGCGCGAGTTCCCGCCGTCGATCAGGGTGTCGCCGTCGCTCAGCAACTCATGCAGCTTCGCGATCGTGTCCGCGGTGATGTCTCCCGCCGGGACCATGATCCAAACGATCCGGGGCGTGTCGAGCTCGGCCACCAGATCCTCGAGCGTGCCCGCCGGTGTCGCTCCATCGGCGGCGGCCTTATCAACAGCCTTCGGGTCGATGTCGAACACGACGACTTCATGACCACCCCTGATCAAGCGCGTCGTCATGTTGGCGCCCATCCGGCCCAGACCGACCATCCCCATACGCATACTCCGAGGTTAG